>JABSQK010000333.1 GCA_013215875.1 Lentisphaeria bacterium | reverse complement strand
GCTTGTTTTTTGATGCTCGATTAATTTACACCAGTACTTCTCTTTTTCATGATCCATTTTCTTGTCCTCCATTTTGTAGACGAACAAAATAGGATCAAAAAAATCAGGACGTAAAGACTGTGCTACAATCACCGCTTACCCTTTGTAGCATCATCGGCCTGATAGTACAGGCGAATTGAATTGCCCTCTTGCGGAAGGAAAATTACTTGATATACTGGCCCCTCAGCGGCAAATGATATTTGTTTCAGAGCCGGGGCATCTTTATTATTTATCGTAATTCTGTAATAGGGCGAACGAGTTTCATTAAAGCTGAGGCGTGTTGCTGTTCGCTCAATTTGGCCAAGCGCTATTTTTTGAATACGCGAGCTAATCAGATGCTGCCATTGTTCGCGATCATCACTGATTTCAATCGTCATTTGGCGGGAAAAATTTACAGACTCACTGCTTAGAGTAATTTGGCTGAGCGCTTCACTTTTTGATTGGAGAATAAATACGCTTTTTTTATCTGCTGTCTGCCGGGATAGTACATTAAGCGGGTACTCCATGCTTATTTCTGATTGATGATCCGCTTGTTCATATTCGCGATAGAAATGAATATTTTTAATTTTAAATACAGCATCATTTAGGCGTAGCTTTTCTATCCGGCTAACTAATTTTCCCTGGTGTTTTTCGTTTATTAGTTCATGGGATTGTCGTTTTATTTCCTTAAAGTTATTTATCTTTACTTTGTAGAAGGCATATTTATTTGCAGGAATATCTATTCGGTCACTGCTCAAATCGATAATTTTAGAATAATCAAATATGCGTTGTTTGGGTCCGAGTTGTTTACGGCATCTTAGATCCTGGCCACCATAAATGGTAATCGTTTTATCATAATTTAAAACGGATGATTTCACTCGTAAAAAGCTTGCTGGATCATTGTCTTTATTTTGTACGAGAATTTCTACCGTATTATCATCATTTTTCTTTAATGAAATAATGCGTGTATCCAGCTGAGCAATGTGCTTATTCATTTTTATTCGCTGCCGTTTTTTTAAGATATATGGAATCTCCTTTCCCTGGTCGTTTATTAAACGGAGGGTATTTAAGGCTGAGTTTTGATTGTATACTTCGGAACTAAGTTGAATTGCCCAAAGATCTTCTTGCGACTTTGTATCGAATTTTACTACACAAAACTTTTGGTAGTATTCCAACGGTGCTTCAGCCAATACGACAGTGCAAAATAAGAGTGCTGGGGCGAACTTATTCATGATGGAGCTCACCTTCAGGTATTTGCTTAAAGCGGTCCTGAAATTTGATGTAGATGAATGAGCCACTGAGCATAATCAAACCGAAGATTAAAAATGCGACTATACGGTAAACTTGAGACAGGGTGCTCAGGTCGGAGAAAAATACCTTCAACGAAGTAATGAGGAATAATGACAAGCCTGCATAGCGTAGACCTTTGATATCTTTTTTAATGCCTATGATAATAGCGGACAGAGCGAAAATACTCCAGAGAATGGAGACTGCGCCTGCTTGCATACCGGGTATTTTATTGGCCATTATGGTATTCATTTCCAGTGTCGTATAGAGAAATAAAAGCAATACAGCAAAGACATTTAACATCTGTGAGCAGTCGAGCATATCCAGTTTTTTTGTTTTAAGTTGTTTGGCTGCCCAGGCAAACACTGCAATGATCATTGCATAATTTATGAATCGCATCGTAAGTGATTCCAGTGAAAAATCCTGGAATGCCAGGGCAATTATTGAAAGACCTCCATCTGGGGACTTCATGGATAATTCCCATGTAAAAGGATCAAGTATAAGGACTTTTATCAAAGCGATTACAGATAGGGCAAATATTAAATTTAACACATTGCTCGTTTCTTTTGTTTGGAATTTATAGATGATGGCAATGATTGCTGCCACCCATACAGCGGTAATCAATGGTGTATGCATGGCGATGTAATATGCGTTGCTGAGAAAATGGAATTCAATCTGGAAAAAGACAAAGAGAAATAGGGCACTCACCCAGTAGAAAAGTTGGCCATGTGTGGACCCTTGTGGTTCTAATTCACTGGCTTCGAGGTTCGACTCTTCCTTTTCAGAATAAGCAGAGAGTAGTTTACTGGCTGCGAACATGGAGATGCTTATTACGCCCATGGATGTGAAACGACTAAGGAAATTATTCAGATAGCCATCTGAGATATTTAGATTTTGCCAGAAGTCGTACGACATGAAACGTATGAAGGCAAGTGAGTAGAAGAGATATGCAATATTGCGAATGGTTGGGTTATTCATTTTTAGACTCATCCACAAAAGTGTGAGTGCTATGAGTGCCCAGGCCGCAGTCAGTTGAGCACCAGATAATAACAATGGTACACTGATGGAAATTAAAAATGCCGTAAAACTGCAAAGTATGATAAACAAGTTGCGGTCATTCACTGTGCGTTTCATAAATACGCGTATTTGAACGATATAAAATGTTGCCAGGACAAGTGTGACAATTGCTGCCCATTCATGACTAAAGCGTTTGGTGATTAATGTACAGGCTGGAATCAGGTAGGCTGCAAGATTTGCCAGCATGGAGATGAGCGCCAATAGGGTGGATTTTTCCCTATGGATGATATGATGAAAAATGGGCATAAGAGCAAATAAAGCAAAATTTATAGTCAAGAATGTTATGACAATAGGGAAATCAGTGGCCGCATCATAATTAGCTAAAGAGATGAAGAATAGGGTATAACTAAATACGAAGGCGAGAAAATTCAACAGTTTCCAGTCCTTATGTTTGGCGATGTATAATGTGCCGGCACCCAATAATAGAATGTAGATATACAGAAACGGGAGTTGCTTTGTTGTTGTGCTGAGAACCAGTGGAGTGATATAGCCACCAATAACACCAAAGATAGCGACCAGCATGGCTTCCAAACGCAGAGCCAGAAGCCCTGCAGATACAGTGATCAGTGCCATGAGGGCATAGGCTGTTGGATCAGGGATTAAGCTGTACATTTTACTGGACCAGTCAAGACATAGGTTACACATTTAGACCAAGACATGGGTAACACATGGTTACATTCCTATCATACTTTATTTAATGACTTTGTCCAAATAACTGTCTCCAATTTTAGATTAATTTCTGCCAATCTGAGATTATC
>JABSQK010000332.1 GCA_013215875.1 Lentisphaeria bacterium | reverse complement strand
AAAGCGACCTTAAACGACTCTTCAATGTCGTTTACTAATGCCAATTCTCACCTATATTTCTCCGGAGATTATCTGACTTTAGGATTTCGTGACGAAAAATCACTCTAATACAGCTGGTTTTCTGCTGAAAAAAGCAACTATTGAAATATTTAATGCATTTTACGCTGAAAATTCAGCAAAATTAGATGGTTTTGCAGTAGGAATAACTAAGTTTGATAGTCTTCTACTCAATTAATGGATAATTAAATATGTCAACATTAGTAAGTACATCACGCATAGCAGTTGTGGGTCTGGGTCAGTTAGGTGCATCTTTAGCAATGCGCTTTTCTGCCATGGGCTGTATCAACATATTTGGCGTTGCCCGTCGTGTAGAAGTTATACAGGCGCTGGTCGATGCGGATCATCTCGATGGTGGCGGCACAGACCCAAAAGAAATTATCCCGGTGGTCGATATTTGTTTTATCTGCCTGCCACTGACACAGACAATTGAATTTATCAAAACGAATTTGGATCATTTCAGGGCTGGTAGCATTGTGACCGATGTAGGTAGTGTAAAAGGCAGCATTGTAGATGAAGTTCGCCAGCTTCTCTGGGACAAGGGGGTCTACTTCATTGGTTCTCATCCTATGGTTGGTACCGAAAAAACCGGATATGAAAATGCCAATGCTGATTTATATAAGGACAGTATTTGTTTCATCACACCTACGGAAGACGATGAGCCGGATGCCATCAATATACTCGCAACATTTTGGAGCGAAATTGGTGCGACAGTCATGGAGCTGGATGCAGAACGCCATGACCTTGCTGTTGCTAATTCCAGCCATGTTCTGCACCTCTTATCTGCAAATATCGTGCGAGCGGTAAACAATGGGGACATGGATGCACACGCGATGGCATGCGCAGGTGGATTTAGAGATACCACACGCATTGCTTCCAGTGATCCAAACATGTGGACAGAAATCACCAAACACAACAAATCTGCAATTCTCAATAGCTTATCAGTCGTAGAAGATGAGATACAGTCCTGCCGCAAACTTATCGAAGCGGATGACTGGGACGGGCTCAATGAGTATCTAAAGCAGGCCAAAGATCAGCGTGATGCATGGCTCGATGAGTTTGGCTGCAAACGCGGATATAAATAAACGGAGACTATTATGAGCGAAAGCGATTATACAAAAGACCTGTCATTACTCAAACGCTCTGAAAATAATTATCCGGATAATCCGGATGATGCAGAACTTGAGAGTTTCGAAAACCGTTTCGAAAAGAATGATTACTGGGTTACCTTTGATTGTCCGGAATATACCAGCCTTTGCCCCGTGACAAATCAGCCGGATTTTGGGCATATTACCATACGTTACCGCCCGGATGCTAAAATCATTGAAAGTAAATCACTTAAACTCTTCATCTTTTCATTTCGTAATTTTAATACCTTTCACGAAGAATCGGTCAATAAGATTCTAGATAAGTTTGTTGAATCTTGCGATCCTCATGAATGCATCGTCGAAGGAAAATTTAATCCCCGTGGTGGCATAAGTTTGACGATCGTCGCAGAACATAAAAAATAAATGCCAGCACTGAGTATTCAGCAACATATCGCTCAGGCTGCAGAAAAACTAAGTGCTGTATCCGACTCTCCGACTACAGATGCAGAATGGCTGGCGCTCGATCTACTCAAAATTCCTAAAGCACAGTTAGTAGAAATAAAAAATGAGCCACCACCTGCAGAGTTCGAAAATGACTATGCCGCTTATATCCAAAGACGTCTTGAAGCAGAACCCGTACAATACATCACTGGTTCAACATATTTTTACAATACTCATATAGTGGTCGGTCCGGGCGTACTCATACCACGCCCCGAAACTGAAATACTCATAGAGGAACTGCTCAAGCTATTGCCAAAAAACAGCAACGTGCTCGATCTCTGCACGGGTAGTGGCTGCATTCTTTTTGCCATTGCAACAGAGATTGCTACTGTTGAATTAACCGGCACGGACATATCGGATGATGCCTTGTCATGGGCACGGAAAAATGCTAGAGCCCTAAATCTGCCGGAGATACGCTTTCTTAAAGGGTCGCTCTTCGAGCCCGTAGCAGGAGAAAAATTCGATATTATCTCAGCCAATCCGCCTTATATATCACCAGGCGATTATGACGCATTGTCGGATACGGTAAAAAGCCATGAACCGCAAATTGCTCTTCAAGCAGCAGATGAAGGACTTGCAGTATATAAAGAAATTATTGAGGATGCAAGAAAATATTTAGTTGACGAAGGCTGGCTCATATTGGAAATTGGCGAGACCCAGGCAGATGCAATATCCACAATACTTGAACAACATGATTTCAAGGAAATAAAAATTAGTCAAGATTTTACAGGGCGCGATAGAATTATCATCGCTCAATAGAAAGAATAGCAAATTTAGACGCTTGATTAAGGATGTTCTAAATTTTTATTTTTTGGCTTCTCTTCTCTTTCAAGTTTGCACCAATTTTTAGGAACTGAAGAAAGTGGGTCCGGATAATCTATCAGGTATTCATCTTCGTATACACGAACAATTCTTCGTAAACCTATAAAAGGATCTACAGCCATAAAATGATATCCCCTGCGAGTTCCCATATAACGCCATCTAGGACCTAATTTCTGCCGACTATTTATTCCCCGTTTTATTCCAGCAGAACTTTTCTCGCTGGAATAACAATTTACTGGAAAATGACAAAGAATGGCAATTTTCTGTAAACATCTTCTACTACAACCGTATGTTCCGGCAACTATCGCTACTGGAATTATAGCAATTGTTATGGCAGTGCCTTTTATATTGTGAGACAGCTGCCGTGTGGTACATGAAATGGTCAAAAGAAATAAGGCTGGTATGAAATATTTAATCATTGTAATCTTAAAATAGAACAATGATCTCAACAAAGCAATCATTCATTTACGAGTAATTACTCAAAACTGTGTGCCCATAACTTGGTCGAACCGTTATTCATCAAGGCCTAAATGCTTTCGGATGTCGCTCTTTGTCGCCAAAAGTCCCTTATATATATTACAATCCCGGATCAGTGCATGCAGCCCTTTATAGGGATTCTTGAAAAGGTTTTTCGACTTACCAAGTCCAGAATTGAATGAATGCGAGGAAATCCTATTTGATTTTTTCTGTGCTTTTTGATTTAGATTGCCCGAGTACATTGCAGAAATAGTTATACCCTCAGCATTATACAATTCTAATATTTCATTATTCGTTGGTGTTGAAGTATTAAATGATGCTTCTTGTTTATATTGCGTCGTTTTACATGTAATTTTCGCAGTATGATTTATCTCACCATAAGTTTCAGATTTTGCTTTTAATGTAAATTCTAAATCAGGATATTCAGAGCGGTAAAAGTGTAGAAGTACGCCTTTAACCTGGCTCATGAACATTTCTGTTACTTCAATATTTGATACAAGATTCAGTGCTATTAGAATACTTCCCTTATTCACAAAGAGCTCATGTTCTGCCTTTTCTAATGTATAGCGTTTTTCAAAAACACTCATTCTGCTAGTAAGGTCGTCATTATTTAATACGGTTACCAGGGCCTTAAGTTGCTCAAGTTGCTTATCGTTTATAGTAGCAAATGAGGACGAATTAAACATGCTGGTTATATCAAATACTAAATTACTTTGAGCAATACTAAATTGCTCTTTTCCCCAGCCTCCTAGCTTTGGTGTTTCCTGCTGAAGCCTTTTGTAATGTGTCTGTGCTTCAGCATAATTCTTGCTTGATGCATGTTTATTCATGACATTAATTATATCTTCATAATGTTTAATTTCATCTTTACTTGGACCGCAGGCTGTGATTACAGAAAGTATGAGTACAGATAGTGCTAATTTCATAAATATTTCCCTATTTTGAAACCAACATAACAGAAATTATCTATAATTCAATAAGCCAAATTTACAGGGTTTGAATCTTCAATGGATAGACCCGGGAAGCATGTTGCTAAAATTACAATATAATATATCGAGATATATCGAGATATTTTTATTAATATGATCTAAGTATTTAATTTATCTTAATTTGAGTTCAGATTAACCTATAATTATTAATCTAGGCCGTATTCTTCGAGTTTTTTGTAGAGTGTGGTGCGGTGTATGCCAAGGACTTTTGCAGCTTTATTTTTATTTCCATCCGAATTATTCATGGCCGATTCGATGACCATTTTTTCGATATCTGCCAGCGGCAATGGTGGAATAGCAAAGTTCTCGCTTCGCGTTGCAGTCAGGTCTTTGGGTATCATCAGTTCTTTTGTATTTATTTCATCTGATTGGCTTAGGATACAGCCTCGCTCTACAACATTCCGCAGTTCCCGAACGTTACCAGGCCATGCATACGAGTTCAATTCCTTAACTGCATCTTTTGAAAAGCCCTTATATTGCTTACCGAACTTCAGTGAAAACTCCATTAAGAAATGATCTGCGATGGACATTACATCTTTCATGCGTTCGCGTAATGGAATTAATTTAAGTGGAATAACATTGAGCCGGTAATATAAATCCATGCGAAACTTCCCACACTCAACATGTTGCTCAAGCATCTGATTGGTTGCTGCGATGATTGCCACATCTACTTTTATTTCCTTTGTATCGCCAATCCGGCGAAATGTCTGTTCTTCCATAACTTTTAAAAGTTTGGACTGTAATGCCAGGTCCATATCACCTATTTCATCAAGAAAAAGTGTACCACCATCCGCCATTTCAAATAAACCAATTTTATCTTCTTTGGCATCTGTAAATGCCCCGCGTTTATGGCCAAACAGTTCACTTTCAATCAATGTTGCTGGCAATGCAGAACAATTGACTTCAACGAATGGTTTATCCTTGCGTTTACCTGCCTTATGAATTGTCTTTGCAAACAGACCTTTGCCCGTGCCGCTCTCACCAGTAATTAGCAGACAGGAGTAATCGCTTTGGGCAACTTGTTTTGCCAAGTTAACGATTTCCATCATAGCCGGAGAGTCGCCTATTATCTTATTCAGCACACCGGAATCACTGCGCTTGCGCAACTCTTTTAAAACGACTACCTGATTACTTAGGGCCGAATGCTTAATGGCATTTTCAATGGTGGATAGAAGTTTAATATTGTCGACGGGTTTTGGTAAAAAATCATAGGCCCCTGCTTTCAGGCAATCAACTGCACTGTCGATATCCCCATGGGCGGTGAAGATGATTACAGCCATATCCGGATAACTCTTTTTCCACTTCTTCAAGAGGTCGCGGCCATTTGCATCCGGTAGCATCATATCGAGTATCGCTACACTAAAGTCAGTTTTTTTGAGAATCTTGGCAGATTCTTTTGCAGTTTCACATACGGAAACACTATAGCCTTTCTCTTCCAAAAGATCTTTGAGGGACATGCTTACTAATACACTGTCCTCAATGATCAAAATTTCATGCGACATTTAAGTCAGCTCCTCTGACGGCAATTCAATAATTGCACTCACATAGCCATTGCTATCTTGTTTACATTCAAATTTTGCGCCAATTTTCATACAAATTCTATTTACGATGGATAATCCAAGACCATCATGTCTGCCACGAATAGTGAAAAACGGTTGTGGTGGATCAAAGGGGATCTCTTCCGGCAATTTATCCTCGTCTAAGTTCTTAATCTTAATATAGGTTTTTTCACCAAAAGTCCACGTTACGGACACAGATTCTTCCTCAGAACTTGATTCACCGGCATTTAGTATGAGTTCTTCCAGGGCAATCATGATCCAGCTGCCATGAAGTAAAATTGCATCCGATTCCGGCCCATCCATAATAATATCCAAAAATGGAAAATTCTGGATAAAATACTGCCGTGCCGAAAGAATGACATGGTAGAATGCTTGTGGTTCGGAGGCGGGTAATTTATCAAATAATAAATCCATCCGGTGTGTAAAGCGCTCGAGATTATCGAGTTCATCACCCATAATTGAGCAGCTATCACCAATGGCCGGATAGTCTTTAGCTGTTTGCTCTGAAATTCGATCGATTGCCATCTTCATGCCGCAGCACAGGTTTCTAAGGCGGTGCCGCATGATGCGGTTCATTTGATTTAAGTCAACTAAATCTTTTGTGTAGGTATCATCTTTATCAGACATTTAGTGCTCATTATTACCATCGTATCCAACAATAGTATTGATTTCAATTGTGCTTTTTGCAAGTTGTGTTCTTAAACGAACGTTTTCACCATTTAATGAATCGATCTTTTTTTCCGTCTCTGTTCCTTCGCCAGCTTCTTCTCTCTCAATAATGCCAATGGAGCGATGTAGTATGGCATATAACCGGCTAATAACCATTCGCCAACCCAGTGCCAGGACAGCAATAGCCAGATAGGCCAAAACGATTCGCCAATACTCTCCATGACCAGCTTCTTTCATTGCTTTGCCAATTTCATTTACCTCCACATTATGTCTGCAGTAGAATGCAAACATGACACTGGCAGTAAATGTACCTATGGCTGCATCACGCTCTGCAATAGCCATTACAGCTAAAATATAGCAGACAGCTATAATAAACGATACCTTGAGGTCTAAGGATAGTACATATATGGTGTACGGAATTAAAAATGAATTTACCATAACGACAACCATGACCATAATATGTCGGATCCTGTTCCTAAATATCGCTGCAAAAATAATGTGAAAAAACGAAATGATTGCGTATACGATGTAATAAAACCATCCCATTTCTGTGATGGTTTCGCCACCAATAGAACTGATTAAGAAAAATGAAACCAGAATAAAAAATACAATCTGGACAATTTCTGTAAGTATATCTCTGTTAAATTTTCCCGTCATTGGGATCCCTTGTTTCTGGCATCGGAGTTGCGTAGTAACTAGATAAATTATCTACGGAGAGATGATCACTATGTGCGGAATATCTGGTTACGCGGCGCTCAATTGCCAACAATTGCCTCATACAATTCCTAGTTCTATACATGATGCTCATTTTCATCTCCGATTCCGAGGTCCTAACGCGCAGAATTCATGCCAGTTGGAGAATGTTATGTTTGGGCATTCAAGGCTGGCGATCATAGATCTCGAAGGCGGGAAACAACCCATGCTTGATACTGAAGCGGGATTCATGTTGAGCTACAATGGTGAATTGTACAATTATCGGGAATTGAGGCTGGAACTGATAGCTAAAGGGCATCAATTTCACAGTGAATCAGACACAGAAGTACTCTTAAAAGCCTGGATCGAATGGGGAGAGGAGGCTGTTCATAAATTTAATGGATTTTTTGCATTTT
>JABSQK010000331.1 GCA_013215875.1 Lentisphaeria bacterium | reverse complement strand
GAAGCTTGCAGTTTAAACACAAACCATAGCTAACATAGAGATTTCTATACCATTTCTCACATGTATCGCACTTCTCTTTTGTAAGGATTTTCATTTTTTTCTGATCAACAATAGATGCAGAACTGCCTTCTATAATTAATTCATAATCCCCTGCCCGCTTACTATTATTCAAAAATTCTTCGTAGAAATCATTCACTGCTTGAGCATCCCCATCTTTCAATAATTCATAAGCTTTACACCAGCGTTTATGCCAATTCGCAAGTTTACGTTTCTTATCCTTGGAATCCTTAATAATATTTTTCATAATTTATCCTGCTCCGCTTTTTGGCGTTCCATCTGCTCGTCCAGATACTTAAGTGTATCATTATGCTTTTTCAATTGCTCACGCAGTTTCCTGGCACGATTGAGATAGACCTTAGACTGATTATAATAGGCGAATAAGATATGTGCTTCAACTTGAATGCGTAATTTTTTTATCTCAGATTTCTGCTCCCTGCTCAAATGTGCTTTTTTCAGAGCGCTTTCAGTGGTCCATTCCAGAAGCGCATCAAAGTTTTTCACTGCCTTATCCCATTCCCCGCTTTTATAGTAAATAGTTGCCAGCATGGATTTTGCTTCAATCTTGAGATAGGTGAGTTTTGTTTCCCGTCTCAAGTATTCTTTATAATTATCCAGGGATTTTTTTCTACTGTCTTCAATCCCATAGGCACTGAGTATGCGATTAATTACTCCCAAACGATAAAATGCCAATGTTGCCTTATGCGAGCTGCCATAGTTCTCAACAATTACTTGGTACATTTTAATCGCTTCTATATAAACAGCTATTTTCTCATCTTTTAATTCAACTTTATCACTAAAACTTGTGCCGTCTTCGTAGCCTAAGGACATGGAATTGGCACGAGAATATTCCGCTTCTGCAATACGCCAGGCGATATCGTCTGCCTTTGGATAAAGCGGGTTAATCTTAAGCAGACGTTTATTAAGAATGTTTGAGCTATACAG
Source organism: Lentisphaeria bacterium (assembly GCA_013215875.1). Classification (GTDB taxonomy): domain Bacteria; phylum Verrucomicrobiota; class Lentisphaeria; order JABSQK01; family JABSQK01; genus JABSQK01. Next base: position 6,086 of record JABSQK010000331.1, on the reverse strand, counting down.
GAAAAGCCCTTGCGTAAGCTCTCCTTCTTTTCCGGATGCACTTTTTATGTATGTTGCCGTATTAAATAATGTATCCTGGGCCAAACGCTCTCTAGGGTATATATCTGCCGCATATGCTGCAATGCCTATCGCCTTATAATAATACGATGATTTCTGCTTCTTATCTTTCTCTCCAAGTTTGCAATAAGATAAGGCAGCATATTTCAGGGCTGATAAACGAAATTCGTTATCATTTGTCTCTTCTGCAAATTTCATAAATTCATCTGCAGCCTCTACGTAGTTTTTCATCCGATACAGCTCTGTGTAGATTTGCCGAAATTTATTTTTCCAAAATTCGCCTGACCTTTCGGGGCTAATGATGATATCCCAGCGCGCTTTAAGTTTTTTATTCCAAGCGTCTAAACGTCTCTGGGCCCGCTTTTCATATGGCGAGCCATAATATTTACTGATTACCCGTGCGTAGAACATACCCACATCTATTGCATATTTCTTGCACGTTTCTTCATCTTCATCTTTCCATAGTTTGACAGCCTTTAATTCCTTGGCCCAACCATAATAATAATACAAAGCTGCTAAAGGCGACTGGGACATATTTTGTTTGAAATGAGCATCCTCCACTTGTTTTAGCCCTGAAAAAGCTGCACTAAGCAAAGCTTCTGATCCGTCTTTTTTCCGGAGAATATTAATATGGGCAATTTCCAAATATGAAAGCAGAGCATAGTAATCCTGAACCCACATGAGTTCATTAAAGATCTTATCTGCCTTGTTCATCAGACCTGAATCGGCTTCTTTCTTTGTGAGACATTTATTATCCACCACTTCCATCATATAAAATGCTTTGTAATACTGAATCTCGCGTTGCTTTAGTCTTCGACCGTTTCTCAAATAAGGGGTGTATTTTTTATGGAATTCAAACGCTTTTTCATAATCATTATTTTCAATAGCCATTTTCTTGAGCTTAATCTGGGCACGATAAAAATAGCCGCGCTTGGAACTACTTAGTCTGCCTTTATCTGTCAAATGATCGAGGATCTGAATCAAGAGTTTAAGCTTCTCTTTCTCATTTGATTCGAGCTTTTCAAGCCTAAACAAAGAGTCGACATAAAAAATACAGCTAGCGCCATAGTCAGTGATGATTTTTTTTAAGCCTTTTTCAGCGTCATTCTTTCTGCCACTGCGTGAAGAGATTATGCTTTGCATATAGTCCAGTTCACATTTTTTATCAGGATACCTCGCTCGACTCATGTTCACAGCCCCTCTTGCCCAATCGCTCCAACCCAGATTTAGCAATTCTGTGATAAATTGCTTTTCCATTTCAAAAATATCGACCTTTTCCTCTTGTGGCTGGGCATGTAAACTTGATGAGACAAACATTAAGAAGAACAAAAAGAGGCTGGGTTTTAACAGATCTTTGCAAAATGCTAACATAAGAAGCTCCTATAGTATTTATAAAGTCTTTATATATTATGGGCTTATTCATTTTAGAAGTCAAGGAAGTTTTGGAGAAAGTAATGATTAATCGTTGCTGCTGAGCCCTGCTCTCACTGCCCATACGCCACAGGTTATTATGGCAAGTACTAGGATAGGAATTAGGAAGATCCCAGTGGATTTACTCAACTCACTTAGATTTGCTAACAGAACTATACCTGCAGGCAAGGGTTCTCCTTCGTCTGCCCATATTTTCAAAGCTTTGGGAAATACAAAAGCAAGATAGATAAGCCCTGAGAGAAGTAACGCCCCAAACATAGCAAAGATTCCAGCAACAAAGATTTGTGCTTTTTTGTCCATCATATCTCCATGTTTTTACTTAATATATATAAAGATGATATCCTGCTTCTTTTATTTCATTGGCAGCGAATTTGTTTTGCCAATAAATAGTTTTCACAGGCGTGATTATACCGCTGCCATGATAATACTGGCGAATGCAGCACCTAATACGACTCCTAAGATAAGAAAGATGAGTATTAAGTAATATATCCAGCGTGCCCCTTTAGGATTGCCAAAGTTAATTGTTACGCCATGTTTGGGATTTCGCTTGGGCACCCAGGCTCTGGAATCCTTTTTGCTGAAATAAATTGTGCTCCAGTTATCCGGATTTTCCCATTCTGCCTGATTGATCTCGTCTTGTGTTTCACTCATTTTTTTCAGTCCCGCAAATAGTTACGATTGTATTTTCCCATTGATCCATATCTTTTACATTTATCGCGATGGAATCGTCTTCATCTTTTTCATTTGTAAATTTTATAAGCAGCATTTTCCGAACCGATGATACCCCTTTCAATCGGTGAACGATTTCCACACCCCGCAACTTCGTTGTCGGCACTGTAATTTCTAGGTTTAGAAGAGCAAGTTCAAAATAGAGATAATCCTCGGTGAGTGCTATGTAGCCCATGCCCTTCGTTTGAGAATAGCCGGATGATTCCACAGCGCGTAGCTCGATATGTTCCACAGGCATTATTACTTTCTGGCCCGCTATTTTCTCTTCAATCCGCGCCTCTACCAGTTTCTGTCGGCGCCATAAAAAGCAAAAAAACCATACGATTAATGAAATGGCTACTACAATTGCAATAGTCAAATGGTTCATAAACAGGAAAGTAAGCGCCAGCAACATTGCATTTATCGTCAAAGCTAATACAAGTCTCATTCAACTACCTCACTCGTTTATATCTGGTACGTGAAAGTACAGTAATTATTTCGCTGATATTGCCTGCGCATACAAGCTTAGTCAAGTGCTTCACATGACCACTGAATAGTTAAATTTTCCATTCTGCTCTTTCGCCTTTTTTGCATACACCAGACTCTCTTCTAATTCTTGAAATATTTCATCGCGATCTGCCACTTCCACTTCGTCATTGGTCAATAGATTTAGTAATGATTCCAGCACTTTTACTGCCTCATCGCCTGAAACCCAGATTCCCTCCTGAGCCATTAGATCAGTCGTAGACTCTATGCCATTAGGCAAATCGTCATCAAGCATATTCCATTTCATGTCTGTGAAGTCGTGTAAGGAAGACAACTGCAGGATATCAAACTGTTTCGATAGTTTATCGAGTTTGTCTGAATGCTTGTATAGGGCAAACTTATCGTTCTCGTCAGTAGAGACCTTCCCTTCTATCAGTGTGTTTGCCCATAGAACCATGCCCATATCAATCCTTTTCTTTAACCAGGTCCTGTTTTAGTACTGGCTCTTTTTCTGAGGCCGTCGGAACAATTTGTTCTGCGATGCCGGACTTACAATACTGTTTAGAACTTGCTGCTTCAAGCTTAGTCTCCAAATCCACATCATTCAAACTAGTAGTAGTCCCCCATGAAAAAACCTTTTCGAAATACGGTAGCCATGCTTCATCCCGTACCATATCTAAAAACTGGACTTCGTGTTCCTTTTCCTTAATTCCCATTTCATAAAGAACAGCATCGTGTTCTGTTATGCCCAGGGAATTAAAGCGGCGCTGCATTATAAAATACTCACACACATTGCCACTCTCCAACTTGCCAGCAAAAAAGTACGGCATAAACCGTCCTATCACATAACAACTGTAGCCAATAAACTTACCAATTATATAAAACTTAATTTCATAATATTTCGATACTGGAATATCATACTGGGTCATTATTGCCAAAACATTTTTACGGTGGTCCCATTCATCCAGCTCTATCTGCTTTACAGCATTCCGTTCCGCAGCATCCTTTAACGAACCCGCATGACCAACATAAGCAAATGATGCAGCGCGTTCAGCTGAATATGCTATACGGAGGGACTTCACTAATTTTGGGTGATCAATCTTCATCTATTTGCCGTACGTCCCGTTTGTTTTACAACATAGGTCGATATAGATAGAACGTCCGCTTGTTTTAATTCTTTTTATCCTCTTCATCGGAAATCTTCTTGGCATCTTTCACGATGCTTTTTTTAATTTTATTTTTTTTAATTTTTTCCTCTTTCTTATCATCTTTTTTAAATTTTGGCGTTTTCTTTTTTTCTTTTTTCACGTTCATAATACGTCCGATATCCCTGGCGTCTTTTTTCGAGACTGTAAACATCACATAACCGCATTCTGTACAAACATTTGCACGTAATTTACTTGCTTTTGTTCCTTTGAATATTAATGCCCCTGGGTCATTATAGGCTTCTATGGTCAAATGGCCTTTCCCATGTTGTCCATTACTATCTACTGTCCTGAGATTTTTAGCAAATTCAGTAGAACCGCATTGTACACATGTCATTTTTTTGTTTTTCTTAGTTGTCAATTTGAATACTCCGCTTGTATTAAAATTAAAATTTCTTATTGAGCCAGCTGTGCGTTGGATAATGCGTCCAGGGCAAGTGCGGTTTCACATATTTCGTTTGCCGCCTGGTGACCAACTGTACCACCGCTTATAAATGACATAAATAGCCCATATTCATAGGCGATTTTAAGCTTTGTCATACCCCCTGCTTCCTGAGTAAGCGTATAGGACCATTTCCAACTTCCGACAGACAAACCCGTAAATGGATCGTGGCCCTTTACATAAAATGACAAGAAGGAATTTTTTGTAGCTTCACGTATTTCAATTTTGGGCATATAGCCTTTCGTTTGCTCTGAGGCATCAGCATATAGAGTGGAATTATATCTTTTTTCGAGATAGTCATAGACCTGGTCTATTGGCAATGAAATATGGAGAATAGCGATTTTCTTAAACATAGTTTCCTCTTATAGATTACAGAACGTCCATTATGACGAGTTCTGTACTAATTGCTAGTCCTGCGTTTAACCTTAAGCGGTTTGGCTGCTGGTGGATTCTTCAGTATCGTCATTGCAGCTTTGTAGCGTCCAGCTATTTCCTTATCTTTCTTTCTCTCTTTCTTCTTATAGTACTTATAGTTGCTGGTGGCAGCAGCAAGCGCTGTCTCGCCTTGCTTATTCTTTATATTCCGCTTAGCACCATTTTCGAAAAGTAATCGAAGAATGGCAACATTCGCGGTTCTATGTAAGGCCGTATTGCCCCTGCTGTTCTGACGATTCACATCGGCCCCGGCAATAATCAGTAAACGGATATTATCAATGCGTCCACCCATCGCAGCTTTGATTAACGGCACGCTTTTTCCCCGTCCATTTGGGTCCGCCCCTTTCTTTAATAAAAATTCGACCAGTTTTGCATCGGTGCCATTCGACCTTAAACTCAATGGTGTTGCCGACCCTCTGCTGTCAAGGTCGTCATAATGAATGCCCGCTTTAATTAGAAGCTTCATCACATCTAAATTATGTGCTGTGGCAAGTGCCGATTGACCTACATGATTGCGTAATTTTACATTCGCTCCCGCTTTCAGTAGTACTGCGACAATCTCAGGGCTGTGTCCACTCCAATGCAGCGCTGTATACTTGTTTTTGCCAGATTTGTTGACCTTCGCTTTCTTGGAAAGCAAAAACTTGACTGCTTCCAGCTGGCGTCCCATTGCCGCTCGGGCCAGTGGCGTACTATCGTTCTTCAACTTATTGATGTCTGCACCAGCATTGAGTGCCTTTTTAATTCCTGCAATATCTCCCTTCCCTGCCGCGTCGTGCAAATCGCCCGCAAGCAAAGCTGTCGATAGCATTATGCCTATAGTCAGTATTAGTTTTTTCATCATCATCCCTTCTTTAAGTAGAGCTTTACTTTGTAAACACTTTCTTAAACATACACAAAGTTCACATTTTTATCGGTGATTCTTAATAAGAATAAAGGATTTAGATCTAAGGATTTAGATCTAAGTTCAATGGGATTCAAAAGTTTTTCTGTGTACTAGCTCAGTGTCCCAGGACTTATTCCATTGTCCATTTCTTAGCATCGTACTCTTCAGAAATTATCTTCAGGCGACGCTTGGCTTCCGCACGCGTCTTTTTTTCTTTTTCAATACTGAGTTTCATCAGCATGATAGAGACTTTTGGGTTCTTATCCTTATAGGCAGCCATTGCAGCATTAAGATAATTTGGAGTTTCCCCCAAAATGTGGACAATAAGTTAAGCCCCCTGTAATATAAATACAAATAAGGAGCTAGTAAAATGAAGAAGAACCGCCAGAAATTCTCAAAGGAATTCAAAGAGGAAGCAGTTTCACATTGGGAAAAT
>JABSQK010000330.1 GCA_013215875.1 Lentisphaeria bacterium | reverse complement strand
GAGGAGTTCGGTTATGATTCAAAGGTGATGTGGCTGCCGGATGTCTTTGGCTATTCCTGGGCTTTGCCACAAATAATGAAAAAGAGTGGTGTGGATTATTTCATGACCACGAAGATTTCATGGAATACCTATAATGAAATTCCCTTCGATGTCTTTAACTGGCGCGGTGTGGATGGTACTGAGATTCTTACCAGCTTTATCACCACAGGCGTAGAGGAATATTATTTCTATACCTACAATGGTCCGCTCGAACCGGAAACCGTGCAAACTGCCTGGACAAACTATAAAGGTAAGAACCGCACGGACGAAGTGATGATGTCCTTCGGCTATGGCGATGGCGGCGGCGGCCCGGCAGAAGAACAAATGGAAACGGCGAAACGACTCAAAAACTTTCCGGGATTGCCGGATTCGAGAATGGGACGAGTCGATGAGTTTTTCGAGCGTCTGGATACGCAGGAAGGTCGTACCCATGTATGGAATGGCGAACTCTATTTCGAATTACACCGCGGCACCTATACAACTCAGGCGGAAACAAAATGGTTTAACCGCAAATGTGAAATTGCTTTGCACAATGCGGAACTACTTGCGTCTCAGGCATGGCTCCAGGGCAAGGCCTACCCCCATAAAACAATCAATGACAGCTGGCGTCGGGTACTGACCAATCAGTTCCACGACATTTTGCCAGGTAGTTCGATAAAGATGGTTTACGATGATACACGCCGCGACTATACAGAGTCGCTAAACGAAGCAGAAGCCGTACAGGAAAAGGCTCTGAGCACATTGCTCAAAGCCTATAAGACCGACGAGATAGTAGTTTTTAATACCTTGTCATGGTCACGCAATGATGTAGCGCATCTCCCAAAACTTTCCGGTAGTCTCTGGGATGGGGAAGATGCCTGCCCAACACAGACGGTGAAAGACATTAACGGCAAGTCGGAAACGCTCGCTTACGTTTCTGATATTCCTTCCCATGGGCAAAAAAGTTTGCGTCTGGATAAATCAAAAAAGTCGCTTAAGTCTGAATTAAAAGTTTCGGAGACATCGCTTGAGAATCGCTTTTATAAAATAAGTCTGGATGCGAATGGCGAAATTCGCTCGCTGAAAGATAAGCGTGCCAAGCGTGAGGTACTCGAAAAAGGTGCTCGCGGAAATCAGTTGCAGATCTTTGAAGATTTGCCCCTGCAAAATGATGCGTGGGATATCGATATCTTCTATGTCGACAAGATGCAGCCGGTGAAGGCACTTGATTCAATAAAAGTTATCGAGACCGGACCGGTTCGTGCCGGTGTGGAAATTACCCGCAGTTTTGGTCGCAGTAAATTACGGCAGCGCATGTTTATCTATGCGGATATTGCCCGTATCGATTTCGAAACAGATGTGGATTGGCAGGAGAGCAAGCGCATGTTGAAGGTGGCTTTCCCTGTGGATATTCACAGCGATTTTGCGAGCTACGAAATACAGTTTGGGGCGATTCGCCGGCCAACGCATTGGAATACCAGCTGGGACTGGGCTAAGTTTGAAGTCTGTGCACAGCGCTGGGCCGATCTCTCCGAAGGTGACTATGGTGTGAGTCTATTAAATGAATCCAAGTATGGCTACGATATAAAGGACAATATTTTACGCCACACATTGCTGCGAAGCCCATCTGCACCGGATCGTCGGGCAGACCTGGGGCGACAGGTATTTACCTATTCTCTCTACCCGCATCAAGATGACTGGGCCAGGGCGGAAACCGTGCAGCGCGCTGCAGAGTTAAATGTACCACTGATCTCTGGCACTGGCAGCGGCAAAGCGGCCAATAGCCAAAGCTCTTTTGTCAGTATAGATAAAGAGCATGTGATAATCGATACAGTGAAGAAAGCGGAAGACCGTGATGAATTGGTTGTCCGGCTTTATGAAAGTGCGAATCGCCGCGGCAAAATTACACTGAGTTTTGATCGACCCGTCAAGAAAGCATTTTCATTAAATATGATGGAAGAGATTGAAGGACCTTTAAAGGTATCTGGCAATAAAATCACGCTGGATATAACGCCATATGAGGTTGTGACGATCGGTGTGAAGGTTTAATTGACTGAATTATCGAGACTTAAAATAGATGTGTAAATTCGAGCCGGAGGCTGCGATGCCCAGTGGGAAAGACGAAGAAGAGGCTGCGTGTAAGGAGCAGAAGAGATTGCAGAACCCTAAAGACTCAGCCTGGAAGACATATGCTAAACTTCTTGAGAGCCACCCTTCGCTGAATGATCCTGGAGACCTAAAATGAATACCATTGTTACTTTAGGCCCATCATGTGTGGGGAAGAGCCATTTTATACGAAATTTTAAGAAAAGAGAAGTAAGCATTCCCCATCGGCAAGTTTTGAGCGATCTCGATTGGCACTATACAAGTGAGAGGCAGTTTACGGGTTGGAAGGTCAATCATTTCATGGAGATTTATTTTAAACTGGATAATTACTTCATAAAGGGCAAGGCGGAGGAGCTGGCAGAGATCATTAAGGATAGAGTAAGTCATGGCTGTATTATTACTGTCGTTATTGTGCCAAGAATCATATTGTTAAATCAAGTCTCCAGAAGAAAAGCTCAACTCGATAAATTATCGCTTTTAGATCGAATTTTTCGCACAAACTTAAAGAAACAATATAAGAGAATGAGACAGAGAGAAAGTATTTATAGCGACGCCGATAAATACAAGGAAATATATAACGTCTATTTTAGCCAATTAGAGAGGATTTCGTGCGAAGAAAAACTCCTCTTTTTAGGGCATGAAGGTGTATTTCAGCCTTTTCCGACTGATTTCGAATCGTTTCAAGTCTTTCTGGAGTCGTATTCGTAGATCTTGTCGGGGCGATGCCCAGTGATCAATCAGGCATGATTGATCACTGGGCAAATAGGGACTTTGGTTTAAATAAGATAATGCACCTACATCGTCAAGGTCAGTGCAAGGAACCTTGATAACAGAGCCATCATACATGAGATGTGCTGCATTGCGAACTTCTCAGTGAGCTTACATAATAACTCACCCAGGATACATTCGTCATATTTAGAGATTCAGAAAATGATTTTATTGGATATAGGGTGTAGAATTCTTATCAAAAACCCAGGATCATGCATGTGTCCATCAACACTACTGTGCACCCTAGCCATTAATCGTATAAACGTCCTTATAAATAGGGTTACACTTAAACCCTTTTCGTTTTCTTAAATTAATGTCAATATGTTTATTTTCAAGCATAAAGTTTTTAGCTGCCTGCCTGAATGCAATATTT
>JABSQK010000033.1 GCA_013215875.1 Lentisphaeria bacterium | reverse complement strand
TTTTTCTCTTTATAAATGGGTGTGCCATTCGATAAAAATTTGCTTACGACAAAACGGGTATTTCCCATTTGCAGTCCCAGTTCGTGATCGAAGTTGCCCATATAACCATTATATCCTTTCAGCTCCTTGAAGGTAATCTCCTTGAGATCCATATCGCCGTTGCCATTTAAATCGCTCCACATGAAAAATAGATTTTTTATATTTTGTCCTGTTTTTGCCATATGTGCTTTCACAATGCTAGCGATCTTTGTTTTACTCCATGGCCCAGGTTTCATTTGAAAATGGAGAAACTGTCCGGCATTGCCGAAAGCAGCGGCAAAACGCACGCGCTTTTTGTCTTCTTCATAAACCCAAACAGCACCAATTGACGGATGCATAAAAAAGCGATGACTCGCAGGCTTATTAACGAAGTATTTCCGTTTATTAACGCGTTGTGTTGTCCAGGCCATACGGAATGCATTTCCAAAAAGCGTGCTTTCCCAAAAATTTAGGGAGAGGAAATGTGACAGTTTATTCTCGCCTGTTTTTAGATTTATCTTAAAGGCAAAAGCCCTGTAATAAACATAGGTATTATCGCTTGGCTCTGTTATATCAAGTTCACCGCCGCCGCCATAATAGGTATTACCGAAGTAATCCATGACAAAGCCTCCACTGGTCTTGAATTTGGTCAATCGCCTCGGATTATCATGGGGATACACAAGCCAAAGAAAGCCATTATCAACAGACATCGAGACAGCCTCAGGAAAAACGTAAGGATCATAAGGACCTGTTTTTACAGGGATGTCTTTACCAATTTGAAGTTTAAATTTACCACTCTTATCGTATACTTTGCAGGCCCCACTCCAGGTATTTGCCTTATTTCCCTGGTCCCATACATAGAATTGATCTTTCTCATCTATGGCAAAAATAGTCACTAACTTAAACTTTTTATCGAGAAAGGTTTTAAGCTTCATTGTTTTTAGATTTATTTCAACAATTGTATTGCCACTCACAGCGAAAAGCTTACCGCTTTTGGTAAAACTCATTCTGTTGGTCGGGTTTTTGTAAGTGCCCTTAAGAGTAATTGGCTTTGTCCAGAGCTGCTTTTTTGTTTTGATATCGTAAACAGTCATTTGGCTGGCATCTTTTTTACCAAACACCACATACATCTTTCCCTTCCAGGCAGCGATCGCGTGTATCGGCCCTTTTACATTTAGCAACTTTGTTTCCTTATTGGTTTTCTGGTCCCAGCTATTGATTGTGGTACCCCATAAGGTATACAGCTTGCCTTGCCAATCTTTGAACATGAATTGCGTTCCCCGGCTTCGACCCCAGACTTTTTCACCCTTTTTATTTAATACCGCTACGGAATGACCGCCTTCTGTCCCAGCACTGCTGAGGTAGGTCCTTCCGTTTACGGCGCAGACACTTTTGGCTGATCCATGGTTACTCAGCCAACCGTCCTTAGGACCGCCTTCCCATGGTCGGCTGTTGGGTGAATGGCTTGCTATATTTGGATAGGGTTGCATCCGATAGTGGAGCTCCATTATTCGTGGAGAAATGATTGCCTTCCATTTGTATGTGCCGGGAGCAACTGCATCTCCCCATTCATCCTTTAAATTCCAGTGAAAGGTATTCGATCCTTTTTTCACGGGTACCTGGGCCACCAAATTGGCCACGCGCGTTCCGTCTTTACGATCGATGACAATGGCCACATTGCCGTCAATTGGTGAGTTGATTTTTATCTCGGCACTGTTTAGAATTAGAAATTGATTGAAGAAAAGTAAAAGCAAAATCAAGGGATGTTTCATTTTGTATCTCCTTTTTAGCTTACTGGATTAAAAGAACTATTCAAAATGGCATCTTAAAATTTTAATTCAATACAATTTTTTAGTATTTAATTTAAATAGTACATATAATTCGTTAGTAAATTGTATGCATTTGTATGAAATGAAATATGTAAAATTCTTCCCGTTTTGAAATATCCCAGTCAGCTATTGCATATGAGGCGCACTTCTCTATAGTTTGCGGCTAAATTTGTCGACTGTTTCGTATGACACGTACCGTTTAAACGGTCGGCCAAATAAACTAAATTATTTCAGGAAATGGGTAGAATTCGGACGGTATAAGTATCTGGGCAGTTCAGGTTTTTATACCGCAATTTTGCTTTCCTGATGTAGAAAAACAAGGAAATATTATGGCTATTCATAATGTAACTGTGGACCTTGGCGGTTCACGCAGCATCGAAATCGAAACAGGAAAGATGGCGCTACTCGCGAGTGGGTCAGTCACAATACGCATGGGCGATACCATTGTAATGGTTGCTGCATGTTCAGCGGACCCAAGACCGGGATTGGACTTTTTCCCACTCCAGGTTGATTACCGCGAAAAATTCTCAGCAGCCGGCAGAATGCCCGGTGGTTACTTCAAGCGTGAAGGACGCCCGTCTGAAAAAGAAATTCTCACTGCACGTATGACTGACCGTCCACTGCGTCCATTATTTCCAGAAGGATTTTATGACGATGTACAAATCCAAGCGCTTCTCTTAAGTGCCGATCTTGAAAACGATCCAGACGTACTGAGTATCCTTGGTGCATCAGTCGCACTGGCTATCTCTGATATTCCATTTGGCGGACCTATTGGCGCCCTGCGCGTTGGTCGTGTAGATGGTGAATTCATTGCCAACCCAACTCATGAACAAATGGAAGTAAGTGAAATCGACCTGGTTTATGCGGGAATCGAAGACAAGACCATCATGATTGAAGGTGGCGGTAATGAGATCAGCGAAGAAGTACTGCGTGATGCATTATCTTTTGCTAATGACATTGTTAAAAAGCAGATTGCTGCACAGCTTGAACTTGTCGCAGCCTGTGGCAAAGCTAAATACACACCTAGCTTAAAATCCATTCCTGAAGATATCTCTGCTGCTGTTAAACAGGCTGCACAGGGTCGTCTGGATAATATCACCGAGTTGGGTTCTAGAGAAGAACGCCAGGTTGCACTGGATGCCGTACTGGCTGATATTGTTGAGCAGATTGGTGAATCACTTGTCACAGAAGATCGTGATGAAGACGATGTTAAGGGCCATATGAAAGCTGCATTCTCAAATGAGTTTACCGAGCGCATGCGCGATACCATACTGGAAGACAAAAAACGCATGGATGGTCGCGATGAAAAATCGCTTCGTCCGATTACATCTGAAGTTTCAGTCTTGCCACGTGTGCATGGTTCTGCAATGTTTGCCCGCGGCGAAACACAAGCACTGGTTATTACCACGCTTGGTTCAAGTAAGGATGTTCAAGGATTTGATGCCATCTCCGGTGGTCCGAATTCGAAGAACTTCCTGCTGCATTACAACTTCCCAAATTACAGTGTAGGCGAAACTGGCCGCATCATGGGTCCCGGTCGTCGTGAAGTCGGCCATGGTAATCTTGCTGAACGCTCTGTAGAGAAAGTGATTCCTTCAATGGAAGATTTCCCATACACAATTCGTTGTGTATCTGAAGTAATGGGCTCAAATGGATCGACCTCTATGGCATCTATTTGTGGTGCTGTTCTGTCTTTGATGGACGCGGGTGTGCCAATTAAAGCACCTGTTGCCGGTATCTCTTGTGGTCTTATCCAAAAGGGTGATGACTATGTGATGATCACAGATATCCTCGGTGCTGAAGACCATTATGGTGATATGGACTTTAAGATTGCCGGTACACGTGAAGGTATTACGGGTTATCAGCTCGATCTTAAAATTGCTGGTATTAGCATCGACATGATGTATGAGGCAATGCTGCAAATAAAAACGTCTCGTATGGAAATCATTGATAACATGGAAGCCTGTATTGCTGCACCTCGTGAAGAGCTTAGCGAATGGGCACCACAGATTAAGAGCATAACCATCAATCCTGAAAAAATCGGTGCGCTGATTGGACCAGGTGGATCAATGATCAAAAGCATTACTGCTGAGACAGAGGTTCAGATTGATATTCAGGATGACGGTACAGTTAAGATATTCTCTAATAACAAAGCGAATATCGAAGCGGCTCTTCAGCTTATTGGTGCTGTAGTTGCCGAAGCTGAAGTGGGTAAGATTTACCGTGCAACTGTCAAAAGCATTAAAGACTTTGGCTGTTTCTGCGAAATCCTTCCGGGTCAGGAAGGCTTATGCCACATCTCTGAGCTTGCAAACTATCGTGTAAACGAAGTTTCTGACGTTGTCAGCGAAGGTGAAAAAATCACCGTTAAGCTGCTTGAGATTGATGATCGTGGTCGTTTGCGTTTGAGTCGCAAAGCTGCCATGGATGAGCTCGACGAATCATAAACAAAAACATGTCTCTACAGCTTCATATTGGAGTTGTAGAGGGTTGACTGTTAGGCCATTTGTCCTATAGTTAGCCGACTTTACAATTTAAGGACTTATAATGAAAAAAGATATACATCCAGAATACTTCGAAGAAGCAAACGTCACATGCGCCTGTGGAGCTGAATATAAGATGGGATCGACTTCCGAATCTGGGAGTATCGCGATTTGCTCTGCATGTCATCCATTCTTTACTGGTCAACAAAAATTTGTTGATACAGAAGGTCGTGTAGACCGCTTCCGTCGTCGTTACGAAAAAGCTAACTAGAACGCTTTTTTTCACAAATTTAACGCCCCTCATCTGCAGGGGCGTTCTTTATTTACAGGTATGACCTTATGGACATTCAACCACTAATTGAAAAGATGCTCTCCCGCAAGAGCCATGTTGAAAACGAATTGGCCGAAGTTGCTGCCACGAACAATATCAGCAAGATGACCGAATTGTCCAAAGAACACAGCCGCATTGTCCAACTCGAAACTTCCTGGAATCGTTTGCAAGACTGTCATAGCCAGATTGCTGACAATAAGGAGATGCTGCAGAATGAAGACGACGCTGATTTTTGCGCAGAGATCCAGGCCGACGTAGATAAGCTTACAGCAGAAATAGATCCGCTCGAATTATCATTGCGCATGCTGGTATTACCACCCGAAGAAAATGATTCCCGTAATACCATTGTGGAAATACGCCCTGCCGCAGGCGGTGATGAGGCAGCGCTTTTTGCCGATGAGCTTTATCGCATGTACAGTGTCTATGCCGGCAACAATGGCTGGAAAGAAGAAGTCTTGGAGCACAATGAATCCGATATTGGTGGATTAAAGAATGTGCAATTTTGTTTGCAGGGAGATGATGTCTATCGTTTTATGCAATATGAAAGCGGTGTGCATCGTGTACAACGTATTCCCACAACAGAGACCAGTGGCCGCATTCATACCTCCACGGTAACAGTTGCAGTATTACCAGAAGCCACAGAAGTGGAACTGGATATAAAAACGGAAGATCTGGATATAAAGGTAACACGTGCATCAGGACCCGGCGGCCAAAGTGTGAATACCACCGACTCTGCAGTGGTTATTACACATATTCCATCGGGTATTACCGTGCAATGCCAGAATGAAAAATCCCAGCATAAGAATAAAGCACAGGCTATGCGGGTATTACGTAGCCGCTTGTTAGAGAAAAAGCAAAAAGAGGAACATGAAAAATATGCTGCGGAACGTAAATCACAAATTGGTACTGGCGATCGCAGCGAACGCATTCGCACCTATAACTTTCCGCAAAACAGAATTACGGATCATCGCTTTAATTTGTCCTGGTTTAACCTGCCAGGTATGTTGGAGGGCAACATTCAAACCATGCTAGACGATATACTAACAGAAACCAGTCGGCAACGGCTCGAAGAAGAAATTGAGAACATCGGATCAGATTGAATACAGAACTTGATAAAATATTAAACTTCGTATCAGAAGCAGAAAAACTCTGGGCTGTTAACCCGGAGCTGGTTATAAGTAAACAGTTTTTTGAAATATGGGAGGATGGCCAACAACCACGTCCTTTCGCAATTCCTCAGGACTTCATCTTTCTTGAAATCAAAATAGAGGGCATCCCGGAAAACGCCATTGCATACTTTACCTGGAACAGTGTGGAAGAATTGCCCGAACTCTACATCGAATCCGAAACAAAAGATATTGCTATTCCCCTGTCGATGCACAGTGGGCATGCAGAATTGCAAGACGAAAGGATCATCGATAAAGATGATGATATCCTAACATACAGTGAACGGCTCGAATTTATCATGGATGTTGTTCACCAGTTTCTCAAATTAAATCCCGATAGAGATATTACAGATTTTCACAAAGCTGATTATACAGATATCATCGATATTCTCAAAGCGGACTACTCAGAACAAGTTATAAATATAATGAGTCGTTTGAAACTGCAGAACATTCAAAGTCTTATCCAACGGGCCACACAGGATATAGCCACCGATGAACATAGCAATCAATTGACACTTGGGCTAGATGGCAGTTTTGCACCAGCCGCTCAAAAAGTCACCCAGGTAATAAATATGTCGGGTACGTTTGTCGCTGCTTCTCCACCGCGAACAAAATGGAGCATTTCGCAGGACATCGGCTTCTTGCAAAAATCCATCGAGACTTTGTCTGAATTTGAAAGCGACCTGGTGGTCCCTTTACAAGATGTAGAGATCATTAACGAATTCGAAAATACCCAGACCGTAAAAATTACTGTTCATGAAAATAACTTGCTCGATGGACAAAAACTTACGTTGTATCAACGCGGAACAACTGACCCGATTGCGATTTTTCAGGTGGATATCAACGACCGCAACTTTTTGCTGGGCAGAATTATTTGGCCTGATATTCCTGAAGCATTGTCTGCCGATATGTATTTGAAAGCCAAAACTAGCCCAGTGACATACGTATCGAAAGTGCTTGAAGCACTGCATACAAAGTTTCAAAGTACGGGTGCCTTCGACTCCCCTGCCCTGCAAATGGCTATGGGTACTGTGCCTTACATGATAGATGAAGATACCGCAAACAATGACGAGCTCGATGCTTCCCAATTGCGCGCCTACAGCAATGCAATCAATGATCGCAACGATGTGGTACTCGTCCAAGGCCCGCCTGGAACAGGTAAATCGCATGTATTATCAGCAGTAATAAAAACTCTTTTAAGCGAAGGTAAACGCATTCTTTTTACTGCGCCTTCCAATACTGCGGTGGATAATATTTGCCGAAAATTGACAGACCAAGCACTATTGCGCCTGGGAAATGACCAACATCGTATCGCACCGGATATTGCCAAAAGTCTGTGGATTGGTGACATGAAAAACATTCATGCCTTCGGTAAAAAACGCAAGAAAAAAGAAGCCGTATATGCGGGCACACATTTAGGAATTTTGCGCAACGATATTGTTCAGGCAGAGCTCGAAAAAAATGATCTCTTCGATGTGATTATTTTTGATGAAGCCGGGATGACTGGTATGGATGATTTTATCCTGTGCTGCAGCCTGGCAAAACGCGTTGTGCTTTTTGGTGACCAGCAACAACTGCCCCCATTTCCTTTTCCAAAACAGGTACTGGACACTTTGGCCGAAACAGACGTAATCAAAGAAAGCCAATGGGGTATCATTAAACAAAGTGCATTGGAATGGATGGTCGACCAGCGTAAGATTCCAATTTTCATTTTGCAATCATCCTATCGCTGCCAAAACCCGCGCTTGATTCGCTTTTCCTCTACCCTCTTTTACAATGCCCGTGTGAAGGCGAGTTCCATGGCCGAGTATTATCATCTACCCTTTCATGAACGCCAGGAAAAATATCCCAGTGAATCTCTGTGTTTCTACAGCACCTCAAACCTTCCCGACTCGAGCCGGCATGAAACGATAAACCTCGATGGCGGCAAGCCGGGATTTGAAAATAAACGGGAAGCAGAAATCACCATCGATATCTTAATGGATGCTCTGGACGAATACCCCTTAAAGGAAATCACCATCATAGCACCTTACAAACGTCAGATAAAACTCATGCAGCGTATGCTTGAAGAAACAGGCCTGCCTGAATCCATTGCCGAATCTTCAAGCCAAAAGGAATGGACAAACTTTATTCAAACACGGATTTCCACAGTGGATAGTTTTCAAGGTGGTGAAAGCGACCTGGTCATTATCTGCTATGTGCGCAGTAACGGGCACAATTCAATTGGCTTCATTGATGATCCCGCTCGTATCAATGTCGCACATACACGCTGCCGTAAAGATATGCACATTATTGGCGACCTGGATTTCCTCAAAGCAAACGGCAAGAAAAACATCTTTAAGCGCCTGGCAAAATCCATCGAACGCGATGGTGTAATTATCGAACTGGAAGAATAAGCCCCATATCTAATTTCTGAGCCCAAATTCAGCTAAATAGTGCAAATATATCCATAAAGATTTCAATCCTAATTGACATTAATGCAAACGATAGTAGCTGTTAACTTATGAGTGACGAAAAAACAAAAATTTTCCTTATCGACGGGATGGCGCTGATCTATCGCTGGCATTTTGCCCTGATGCGCAATCCGCGTATAACCAGCAATGGATTTAACACATCAGCCATATTTGGTTATCTGACAACCATCAATGAAATTATCACTAAATACAGTCCAACACATCTGGCAGTCGCCTTCGACACACCAGAGCCGACCTTTCGCCATGAGGTATTTCCTGAGTACAAAGCAAACCGCGATGCCATGCCTGAAGACCTCAGTTTGGCCATTCCCCATATTTTCAAAGTAACTGAAGCACTTAACATTCCTATACTCAAACTCCCTGGCTATGAAGCAGACGATATCATTGGTACCCTAGCACGCATGGCTACAGAAGAAGGAAAAATTACCTTCATGGTTACTCCGGATAAAGACTTCGGACAGCTGGTCTCTGAATCGGTCTTTCAGTATCGCCCCGGGCGTGAAGGTGTGGAAATTTACGGGATACCCGAAATACTTGAGAAATGGGGCATTGAAAGAATTGACCAGGTCATAGATGTGCTTGGTATGGCTGGCGATAGCGCGGACAATATTCCCGGAATTCCCGGGGTGGGTCCAAAGACTGCTCAGAAGCTAATTGCTCAATACGGCACTCTGGAAAATATCATCGAACATACGGATGAACTAAAAGGAAAACAAAAAGAGCGTTTTCAGGAATTTAAGGATCAGGCAATTTTATCTAAGCAACTGGTAACGATTGATACGCATGTGCCCATCGAGATCACCCTCGACGACCTGATACGCAAAGAGATACATGTAGAACAGCTCACAGAGCTCTGCCAGGCATATGAGTTTAATCAGCTCGGCAAACGTCTGCTTGGCAAAGAATATGTTGCACCACCTGCCGGTAAAAAGACCCGTCTTGACCTTCCTGGTTTTGAAGAAGTCGAATCAGAAATTGCTGAAGACCTTGCTACCATTAAAACTGTGAAACATGACTATGTAATGATCAAGGAAGCGGATACAGCTCAATTGATCGCCACATTGTCTGAGTTGGATGAGTTCTGTTTCGATCTGGAAACGAGCAGTATAAACCCGCACAATACACAAATTGTCGGCATCGCTTTTTCCTGGGCGGCGCACTCCGCCTGCTATGTGCCCTTCCCCAATGAACCACTCTTTGAAATGATGGAACTGGGTAAATATAAAGAGTTGTTTGAAAACCCCGCAATAAAAAAAGTGGGCCATAATCTGAAATTTGATATTACAGTACTTAAAACAAAAGAGATAAATGTACAAGGAGAGCTCTTCGATACCATGCTGGCACAGTTTCTACTGGCCCCAGATAAAAGTCAAAAGATGGATTACATGGCACAGTTCTACCTGCAGTACGACCCAGTCCCAATCAGCACATTAATTGGTGAAGATAAGAAAAACCAGATATCAATGCTCCAGGTACCCCAAACAAAAATCACCGACTATGCTTGCGAAGATGCCGATATTACCTGGCAATTGAAAAATTACCTGGCACCCCTCTTAAGCGAAAATAATGCCGAAACAATATTTGAGTTTGAAAACGAACTTATTTCTGTTTTGATCGATATGGAAACCGAGGGAATCAGATTAGATCCCGATCCACTAAAGGTGTTTTCTACTGAACTGATTGGCGAAATGCATGCCCTTCAAGATGATATCTACGACGATGCCGGAACTGACTTTGAGCTAAACTCACCCAAACAGGTGGGGCAAATACTCTTCGACAAAATGAAATTGGAAGAGAAGCCAAAGAAAACAAAAACCGGCCAATACAAAACAGATGAACAAACCCTCATGCAGCTTTCCGCAAAACACAAAATTGTTCGGAAGATTCTCGACTACCGCCACATCCAAAAATTGCAATCGACCTATTTGAATGCACTACCAGAAGCGATAAACCAAAGTACCGGCCGTGTACATACGACATACAATCAGGCAGTTGCAGCCACCGGGCGCATACAATCGCAAAACCCCAATATGCAAAATATCCCGATTCGCACAGAGCGTGGAAGGGAAATTCGTAAAGCTTTTATTCCACGCAACGATGATTACACCATATTATCCGCAGACTACTCGCAAATCGAATTGCGCATCATTGCTGAAATAAGTAAAGACCCGACCTTACTGGATTTATTCAACCAAGGTGTCGATATTCATAAGGCCACTGCATCAAAAGTATTTCATGTAGCACTCGACGATGTAGATGATAGTATGCGCAGCAAATCTAAAATGGTAAACTATGGCGTTGCCTATGGAATGAGTGCCTTTGGATTATCCCAGCGCTTGAATATTTCACGCAAAGAAGCAAAAGCATTTATCGATGGCTATTTTATCGCCTTTCCGGGAATAGCGACCTATATGGAACAGATTGTTGACTATGCCCGGGAACACGGTTTTGTCGAAACACTGCTCGGACGCCGGCGTTACCTGCGGGATATCAATTCGCGCAATTGGTCTTCACGCGCTGCTGCAGAACGCAATGCAATCAATTCGCCCATTCAGGGAAGCGCGGCAGATATGATAAAAGTAGCCATGAACAGTGTCGCCAAAGAATTTGCCAAAAATAACTTTAAAACTAAAATGCTGCTACAGGTACATGACGAACTCGTCTTTGATTTATATAAAGATGAAAAGGATGAGATCATTCCCATCATTGAAGATTGCATGTGCAATGCCATGAAGATGACCGTTCCCATCACTGTCGATATCGGTATGGGCGCCAACTGGCTCGAAGCGCACTGATTAAGTCTGCCATTCGGCGACTGGCTGCTACTGAATAACATTACTTGTCCAATTGATATCTATTTTCGAATTCCTGGGTATTATACGAATGCTCAAGGAAATCTTCCAATCGTAATCGACTTGCTTGCTGTCATAAAGGAAGATCATTATGCAACGTAAGCACATTTAATTTAGCGTGGAAAATATAAACTATATATTGAAGGTAATGTAATGGATAGAACATTTGTTTCGTATTCCAAAGTGTGGGCACTGAATTTTGATAACCGCGATGAAGCTGATTTATTTAGTGATCAGTTAACTGATGAACTGCAGGTTTGTGCAGGTCAGTATTTTCCTGAATCTGGCCCACTTAGGCTGAATGTTGGGCAGGCAGAAAATGGGGAGTATCTGATTCAAGCAACCGATACGAAAATTTTCATGGGAGAATTGGTCTTAGGAGTAGGCTGGGACATAAAGAGTGTCGATGGTAAGACCGAAGAGTATATGGGATTGAATGTGCAGGCAGATGGTTTTAGTCCGCGACTAAAAAAAGCTGGAGACGAGATCGAAGAGACGCCAAACCGTTGGAAAATAAACTTTGGTATCTGCTCAGCCCTTGTTTCAGTTGCCCTCAACATTCTCCTAATGCAATTCCAGTTTGATTCAGGACAGGACATATCAATGTTATTTGGAATCTGTGTTGGAGCGACGTTCTTTGGTGCATGGGTTGGCAATGGAATAGGCGGTGAAGTTGCCCAGCGCCGATATGATAAAATCCGAGATGCTCTGGAAGAAAATTCTGAATTCCAACACGATCTGGATACATGGGAAGCATTTGTTACAGATGCGACCAATAACATTGAACAATCTGCTCAGGACGTTCAGTAAGATCTAACATTCGCTTTTTAATATCAAGCTTTGCCAGTGGAGATTACCAAGCTAAGCTCTCTTATGAAAAGTTTGTCGTCTTAGGAAATATGATACCAGCCAATACACGAAAAACGAACAAGAATTAAACGCCTTTATTTCACATCATTAGGCCACTTCGAAGATTTTATACTCTTGTGTTTCATTTAAATTTATAGTACTTTAGCACTATGCCAAAGAAACGTTCCAAGTTCATTCGCATTGCGATTTACGGTCCGGCGGTCTGTGCTGCCCTTATCGCCATTAGCTTATATTATCTCCTGGAAATTCATGTGCCCTCGCCCACTGAAATTAGCATCCATGGTGATGCGGAAAATCTTGGCAGGATGCAGGGTGAAGCGACTGCTTTCTCAAGCCGGATGATTTGTCGCTACTATCTTCGCAAAGGCTTGTGCCACGATGACGAAAAAATCTATAGCAAGCGTGGCAAACGCGCCCTTGCCGCAATACCATCCGGCAGTCTCTACAGTATTGAGCTAAAAGCAAATGCTAAAGCTGCCGGCGTATTAGCAGAAGAGCTCGCTTATGGAAATGCGTTTCTAGATATGGGTAGTGCCTCTGCTGGATGTCGAAGCTATGTTATGGAATCGGATAAGGGCTTGATACATGCACACAATCTCGACTGGAATAATTTGGCAGGTCTGGCTAGCTGGACAATAAATATCATTCGGCGAAATGTAAGCGGTGATTGTTTTACAGTCTTGCTTTAATTCTGCGTGTTTTTTTCGTTACGTATTTTTGCCCATTCATCCGGCAGGAGCTCATGTA
>JABSQK010000329.1 GCA_013215875.1 Lentisphaeria bacterium | reverse complement strand
TATACCATCCAGTTTACTGCCAAGACCATTCATTGGAGTAATTTAGATGCCATCGGCTATCTCTGGATATTACCTAAACACTATCTCAAAGATGAAAATTTTAATGAAGTATCCTTTCAGTTTGATGTCAGCTCAGGTCCTTACCAGTTTAAGAAAGATGACTATAAAAAAGATATTTCCCTAACTTTGAAGCGCAATCCAAAGTGGTGGCAAAAAGACCGGTTGGTGGTGCAGAATATGTATAATTTTGATACCCTTCACTTCCGTTACCTTCAGGAGCGTAAGAATGCTTATGAGATCTTTCGTAAAGGTGACATTGACATCATGCCCATTTACACCTCTCATCGCTGGGTGAATCAGACCTCTGGCAAACGCTTTAAATTGAATTGGATTCTCAAACAGCAGGTCTACAACCATGCAGCGGTAGGCTTCCAGGGCTTTGCTATGAACATGAGAAAATTTCCTTTTACCGATAAGCATACACGACAGGCCATGTGCTTGTTATTGAATAGAGATCGTATGAATAAAGATCTGATGTTTAGCCAGTATTATATGTTCCGCTCGTATTGGCCAGACCTGAATACTAAGAAAAAGCCAAGCCCAAATAAATTGGTCCACTTTGATCCGGTCGCGGCGCGCGCTTTATTAAAAAAGGCCGGCTGGGTAGCCAATCCTAAAACGGGGCTATTAGAGAAAAATGGAAAATCATTTGAGTTTAGTTTTCTTACCCGCAGTGCAAGCTCCGATAAATTTATTAAGATTTATATTGAAGACCTTGCTAAGGTTGGAATTAAATTAAGCATTAATCGAAAGAACTGGGCCGCTTGGATGAAGACTATGGATGCCTTTGATTATCAGATGACATGGGCCGCCTGGGGTGCAGGCACAAAGAAAGATCCCGAAGGCTTATGGCATTCTAAAGAAGCGGACAGGAAAGCTGGTCACAATTCCACTGGATTCAAAAATGCGGCAGTAGATGCACTTATAGAAAAACAAAAAAGTATTTTTGATATTAAAGAACGTCATGACATTGTCCGCCAAATAGACCAGATTATTTATACCGAATTTCCTTATGCATTGCTGTGGGGAAATAATTACCACCGAATTTTATATTGGAATAAGTTCGGCATGCCCGATTGGGTCTTCTCCAAATATGGAGATGAAGATTCTGCTATTAGCTACTGGTGGTTTGATGAAGATGCGCAATCAGATCTAGGCAATGCCCAGAAGAATGATAAGGCACTTCCTGCGGTTCCCTTTAAAGTACACTACGACAAGCAATTTTCCCGGGACTAAAAGGAGTGGACCACCTCCAGTACTTCGTCAAACGAATTTTATTGATCATCCCAACTTTCATAGGTATTACATTTCTGTGCCTGCTTATTACCCAGTTTGTCCCCGGCGGACCCATCGAACAACAGATTGCTAAAATGCGAGGAATTGGTGGTGAAGGCGGAAAAAATACTGGCGCCTCGCAAAGAATGACGGAAGAAAGAATCGAGGAGATGAAGAAAGTATATGGTTTTGATAAACCCATCACTCATCAGTACTGGAATTGGTTGTATCATGGAAAAATGGGAATGACTTCTAAGTCCTATAAATATAAAAAAGATTCTGTCTGGAAAGTCATCAGGGAGAAATTTTCGATTTCCTTAACATTTGGTTTAACTGGTTTTTTTCTAAGTTATTTAATTTGTATCCCTTTGGGAATTAGCAAAGCGATCCGGGAAGGCTCTGTTTTTGATGTAAGTAGTAGTGTTATTATTTTTATTGGCTATGCCATACCTGCATTTGCCTTTGGCATGATCCTTAAAATGTTTTTCTGCGGAACAATCGAAAGCTTTTGGGACATTTTTCCTGTGGCAGGATTTCAATCACAGATGTATGAACAGATGGGGATCGGCGATAAACTTTTGGACCGGGTAAAACATATGTTTTTACCTATCCTCTGCTACATGATAGGCAGCTTTGCTGTTCTGACTTTATTAATGAAAAATTCCTTATTGGAAGAAGTTGGCAAGGATTATATTCGCACCGTTCTTGCTCGTGGCGGAAGCCACCGCCAGGCAATTTGGGGGCATGCCTTACGCAATTCTTTAATTCCAATTTCCACCGGGCTTGGCGGCGTATTTACTCTCATGTTTGCGGGTTCAGTGCTTATCGAGAAAGTCTTTGAAATTCCCGGCATGGGCTTATTAAGTTTGGATGCAATCTTATCCCATGACTACATGGTGTTTATGGGAATTACCGCCCTTACTTCCATTTTAGGACTCGTGGGAAATGTATTTTCTGATTTCATATATGTCATTGTCGATCCCCGGATAAATTTTCAAAAATGATACGCTTCTTAAAAATCAGTCACTATATAAAGAACCCGGTTAGTCTTCGTCGGCTTGAACGCTTTAAGTCCGTACGACGAGCCTATTGGTCTTTCTGGATCCTGCTAATAGCCTATATCATCAGCCTTCTGGCCCCACTCATCTGTAACAACTATCCTTTATTGGTCGTGCACAAT
>JABSQK010000328.1 GCA_013215875.1 Lentisphaeria bacterium | reverse complement strand
GATTTTTCAAATTCACATATGGCAGATGAATTCTCGGAGATGTTTGAAGAGCTGCAAAAAGCTGGTGATGCACTCAAGGCCAAGAAAACCGAAATAGCCACTGTTGCAGAAGAAATGGCCGCTGAACAGGCGGAAAGCATAGAGACCAATATAGAACGCTGGCTGGCGACTAAAAAAGACAGCATTAAGTGGAATGCGGAAGAAGATGGAACATCACCGGATGTGCCTCTGCAGGATTTACCGGATGAACTAACTGATATTATTGGCGACTTGATTGATAAGGAAGAGGAAATGTCCGATGTGGAGGATTCAACCAATTCTTTTAATGGTGCAATGGACGAGGGGATTGGATGGGATGTCAGCGATGGTAATATCGATAACATGTCTGCAAAAGGTATTACCGGTAACCTCCTGCCAAACGATAATGAAGTGGGTGGTCGTTCCGGAGAAGGACGCTCGGGTAAATCGTCCGGACAGTTTGTCGAGAAAGAAGCGAAAGGCAAGGGCGGACGTATGACCCCCACACGGCTTACTCAGTCGCCCTTTGAAAAAGGAACTGTAAAGGATACATCGCCTGAAGAGCCAGGTGGAGCTACTGGTGGTGGAAAGCAAAGTGGACTCGGTGATGAAGGATTGCGTGGTATTACACCCAGCCGTAAACCCGATGTTGAACAACGCCTATCCGGAAAGCAGGCCGAGCTTAAACAAAAAGCCGAAGCACTCTTACGTAAACTCTCTGTACAGAATCTGCCGACGGGTGATCTGGAAGAAGCAATTAATAATATGGAATTAATCTCCAAGAATAATACCTCTGCCCCAGGCTTAAAGGTAAAGCAAGTAAAGAGTGACGTTGTTTCATCCATGAAAGAAGCCCGTGCAACACTTATAAAATCAATGAAAGCAAATGTCGATAAATCCAAAAAGAAAAAATCTAAACTGGCGACGATAAAATATCAGAGCAATGAAAAATTACCTGCAGCCTATCAGGATACTGTCGATGCCTATTTTAGCGCCCTGGCCAACCCGGACTCAGATGAGGACTAAATGCTGAAGCTCATTCCAATACTGTTTTTATTTTCTGCAGCTCTGCATGCGGGTGAGAATCTTATTAAAAATGGCTCCCTTAATGAGGGAGAAGAGATGCCGCTACATTGGGAGAAAGCGGATGGCCTCATTAGCTTTTATATGAAAGAGAAAGGCCGTGGGCGAATTATAAAACTGGATACAGCGGTAGCTCGCAGCCAGGCATTGGCCTGGGCGAAAACACTGTTGAAAGATCCCAAAGCAAAAGCGCCAAAACCCAAATACTTGTCAGCTGGTTCTTATGCAACCATTGGTGCGGTTGAAGGGGTCATGCTTGATTCGGATTATATCAAAGCCAAGCCCGGGCAGAATTATAAACTCACTGCCGATTTCAAAGGCGACGGAACACCATTCATATGGATCAAAGGTTTTCGCTGGCACCCGAAACGCAAAGGTTTTATCGATGCCTATCAGACCCGCCTGGCACCGGAGTCGCCTAGTAAAACAAAGTGGAAGACATTTTCTATCGGATTCAATCCCACAAAGCGCACACCCTATGTGCTTAAATTCAAAGTACGAGTATATGCCTACTGGCCCAGTGGAAAATATTACTTCGATAATATTCGTGTCGAAGAAATAGACCAGAAAGAAATGGATGAGTTAGTAAAAAAACGCGGTGTAGTTAAAGAAAAGAAAAAGTCACAATGACCGCTGTTTATAAATAACAGTAAACATTTTTTAATTTTTGATAGACATTTTGTATTTGCTGCATTAGACTAACGGGGATTTGAATTTTGATCATCAAAACTTGGGACTTTAGTTTAAAGGGATTCTGCATATTAACGGCCTTTAGTCATGGGATATAAAGGTTTCGTAACAATAAATTCGAAGATTTAGATTTGAAAACTTGAAGCTTATGAGCTTCTGCATGTACTCACAAATATAGCTTTCATAATCAATCATAAACTTTCTAAAGTGAATTATAAACATTGAAGTTCCCCCCTTTTTGTAGACAAAGGGTTAAGCGACCTTTACGTTTGATTTCTTCTTTTCATATTCATTAGGACTTAATCCTTCAGCATAAGAATGTGGTCGATATGAATTGTAAAATAACTCAATATACTCAAAT
>JABSQK010000327.1 GCA_013215875.1 Lentisphaeria bacterium | reverse complement strand
CCGGCAATGATGCGCGAGAAGTAACCTGTTTTATGTTCAGTATCCAGGTCATGGCAGTTTTCAACGACGCCATCTTCAATCCAACCCAGCTCCGGATTACCAACGGAATAATCATGAGCATTCAGGGCGACTGCATCATCCAGAGTCTGGAAGACGCCGTTACGGATCGTAAAACGTTTGCCCCTGCCGAGATGTACGCCGTCCTTGTCGCCCTTTATCGCAACATCGTCAATGATGATATCCTCAAAGGTACAGACATGGATGCCATACTGCTTGGTGCCAATGTCCATACAGCGAAAACGATTTATTCGCAGGTCTTTTATGTAGAAAAAAGCGAGTTGTCCGTGGAGGCCATAGACATCGAATTTTCGTACATCGATATTATTGACAATAATGTGCAGCCCATCGATGACGATATTGTGGTCGTATGTCCGGGTCAGGGCGCCCTTATTTAAAATGACATGGGTGAAGGGTCCCTGTTCATCAACTTTTTTGATGAAAACACCATTTCCAAAGATGATGGTGGTATCACTACCCACATAGACAGTTTTTGCTGTTTTGTAAGTACCGGTCTGGCTTACAACAATTGTGCCACCCTGGTCAACAGCCTTTTGCAGGGCGCTTGCATTATCAATGCCAGATGCTTCGGGAGAAAAACCGAAATCTGCGGCGTTCAAGAACACGGATGTATGTGTATCAGACATGGTTTTTAGCCAATCAGCCCTTGCAGATAATCTATATCGCGCTTGATATTTTCACTGGTTTCGCTGGTCAACATGATTTCTACGATGTAGGTATCGACACCTGTATCCAGGGCAGTCTTGATTGACTCTTCACACTTGCATGCGCCAGATCCCAGTGGCACATAGTTGCCCTCTGCATCAGCATCATTCACATGTAAGGAACAAACTCGGCCTTCATATTTTTTAATCCAACTGGGTAGATCAATACCACGTTTTGGGAGAAATTGTGCAATATGAAATTGTGCGTTGAGCTCTGGCATGCCATCGAGTAGATGTTCGAAAACATATTTGCCTTCCATCATTTCGAGTTCCATATGATGGTTGTGATAGCCCAGTTTAAGGCCATCGCCTTTCATGCGATCGTTCATTTCTTCAAATTTAGGCAGCAGAGCAAGCCATTCGTCCAGGGTCTCTGGTTTGGCAAATGGGACGACCCAATGCTTGGAACCATAATCCAAAAGCAGGTCACGCCATTCTTCATAGCGTTCATCAAAGTCGACAATCGCCAGGTGCCCACAGGCGAGTTTTAATCCGTTCCTATCGAGTGCTGCGCGCATATCATTCATGGACATGGCTTCGCTTCCGGGATCGCTTGGAACTGCGCCGCACCAGGCTTCAATATGCGTAACGCCCATTTCTTTTACTGCCTCAAATGCGGCCTCATAGCCGCCCTCAAATTGCTTTAATGTGTAGAGTTGAAAACCAAGTGTATTAGCCATGATGCGTTTCCTTGTTGTGAATTAAAGTTGCTATTAACTGTTAATTTGTATCGAAAATTCTGTCTTACCACTATCCTGTTTTTACTCTTGTGCAAGGCAATGACTTACACAAAATGATAATTGCAGTGCTCATGTTCTACTGCTGCGACTGCTCCACGAGAGGGATCTAAAGGAGCAATTATTTTGTTTAAAAGCATTATTTTTATTTAAATTCGGTTGAATAGACTTAGATCTATGGTTCTTTAACAATCATAAACAACAAAGAAAATTTTACGCAACAAAGGAAATATTATGGCATTTAGAGATACGAATTCAGAGGGAAAACCGATTATTAAATTGACTGAAGAAGAGCGCTATATGTTTGATCTTCAAGGCTGGCTTGCGGTTCCTGGCGTCCTCGAAAAAGATGAAATTGCCCCCATGGTCGAGCATTGTCGCAAATTAAAATTTGAGAAAGAAGACGTTCCCTTAAAATATCATACGACTATGTCGGGTCCCTTGGAAACCTTGTGTGATCATCCCAAGGTGGTCGGCTTTATGCAGGAGTTTGTTGGTAATCCAGAAATGGGTAGTGAGGGCGATGATGGCGGCTTCGGTTTTCGCATGGAATACAGTTTTATGGCCTGGCGTTTAGGTTCGCTTGCAGGAGACCATTGGAATCCACATGGGGGTGGTGGATCGAAGCGCAATGCAGTGGATGTATACAATTATCGTAGCAGGCCAGGTGATGTATTTTCT
>JABSQK010000326.1 GCA_013215875.1 Lentisphaeria bacterium | reverse complement strand
TTGAGACATAGCCACTACCAAAACTTAAGACTGGAAGTATCATGGGAACCCGTAGCGCTTCAGTATCCACATATAATTCTTCAGAATTGTTGTAAGACTCAAGTAATTTTACAGGTATATCTTCCTTCATATCTTCGAGTTTCATTAAGTTGGTAGTGCATGAACTCATCAATGCCGCGATTAATACCATGAGTATTAGTTTCATAATTTTCCTTTTATTTTTTTTAAGATTATCATATTTCATCACTCTACTTAGTTTTTCATTTCAATACCATTTTCGAAAGCCTTGTACTTCCCTATACCAGCTACACTGCCAGCATCACCAGCAGCCATGATGAAACATGAACCTTGCCAGGGATTGCCATCGCGCCATTCACCTATGTGTGTAACACCGTTGAAATCTTTTCTCGATTGGATACCATGCTTTATCATATCGCGCTCCGACCACATTAAAAAACTTTTCGTTCTATAGGAAACCTGCCTAATGAGTTTATGATTCTTATCATAGATTAATTTCACGTGAATTATTTTTTCGTCAACCTTAAACGCTGAAAACCAATTTACAGTATAGCCTAGAGCAAAGCCAAGGATTAAGAGAGTTGAATATAGTTTGATCTTTTTTTTCTTCATGTTTTGGCACCTTTTAGATATTATAAGATAGCGAAACAAATTTTTCAGTAGTGAATTTGTTGTAAACAGTTGTAAAAAAATTGTAAATTATAGCTATTTCCCAACGAGATAAAAATCTAAGAAACGAATGAGAGCGAAGGCACTCGTATCCCCGGAGAATTCCTAAAAGCTTAAGGTTGACCCCAGATCAGTCGTCTGGTAGAGCCTCAAACTCTTTTCTTTTATTTTCAAACCATTCTTGCATGGCATTCGGATCTTGCATCAGTTTCATGATTCGTCCCATGGCTTCTAAATGGGCCTCATCCTGCGATTGGAACATTTCTGCACCATGCTGCTTACTCAGTTCAGCGATTTCTTCAAAGGTTTCTGCAGAAAACGATTCGTTGCAAGCTCCGCCCAGTTGTTCACATGTCATTGTCTTCATTATTTTATCTCCAATATTGTTTTGTTTAATTAATTCTCTGCCCATGGTGGCGGCGTATCTTGTGCCGGTGGTTCGGTCACCTCATTAAAATTCAAACGATCTTCGCCACGTACTATGACCATAGGGTGATCGTGCCAGCAACGAACCAGAGGAACCGTAAGCCGAACAGCAAGCCCCATGCGTCGTCGATCGGAGCGGTTGACATCTGATTGATGCAATAGTCTTTCAGAAAACAGAAAAAACTGTCCGGCTTCCAAGGCCATCTCCACCATGTCTGTCGTATCGACAAATTCTGGATCGGCCCGCTGTGAAAATGCTTGATGCTCCTCAGTTGGGATTTCCGGAAAGCTTTTCCGGTGCGAAGCAGGAATAAGTTTTACGCAGCTGTTTTCACTGTCTACTTTATCTATTGCAACCCAGGCTGAGATATTCAGGACTGGTTCAATTGGCCAGTAGTTACGATCCTGATGCCAGGGAATTTCCTTGCCTCCTGGTTCCTTCATGAAAAAATTGGATTGCCATAGAACGAGGTCTGGCCCGTAGAGACACGCGACGCGATCGAGTATGGCTGGGGCAACACATATGTCATAGACCGTGCGATTATCCAAGTGCCGTGTCTGGTATTGCGCCATACCGTGAACAGTTGGTGTACCCAGCAAATCTGTCTCAATCCGTTCCCTCACGATACTCATCTGCTCCGGAGTGCACAGATCATAGGGGCCCAGGTAGCCCTTCTCATGGAACTGATTAATTTCATCCTTATTCAGGGTGTTCATAAATCTTCCTACGTGTATTAATCATTATTTAAACGATGACGTTTTTGTTTTAACAGATCTTTATTTATAACGAGATTGTCACGTAAGTGTTGAATATATGACCTGACTTTAGTTAAGGGGTGCTCCGGGAAACCGGCATCGTATTTCGGATCATCAGATGGTGAGAGTACTATTTGGCTTTGGCCCATCCTGGCGAATAACTCATCCCCTGTAATAAGCTCTGGTTCTTCATCAGATTCAACAGGTGTTGGAATTTCAATAAGAGATACAGCCGCTTCTCTCGCCCCTGTGGGATCTGTTTCTAATGATTCAAAATTTATCTGAAAGCAAAACTCTTTAAATGGGATCCAAATAACAGCTATATAAAACATACCCAGGTGATCCGGGACTGGCGATCTGTATTTAAAAATTCCAACGAGGGACTCTAAACCAGAAATCTCCTCTACGTTCATTTGGATAAGTGCACCACCCATTCCTATGGATTGGTTTTCGAAAAATGTTCTGGCTGCAGCTTCCTCACCAAGGTCGAACGGCCATGTATAGGGTTCATTAAAAAGCTGCAATCTAGCAGCATCGCGTTCTTCAGTAAACCAGGATATATTAGTATCAAAATTATCATATAATTCCCAGGACTCTTTATGAAAACTCAGGTCAGATATGCTTGGTTTATTAAAATTAAAAAATTCCATTCCAGAGCTCCTTTGTTAACGATTGCTGTAAAATATAATCCCTTAATTTTAAAAAACGATCCGTAGAGAGTTTTATTGGAATTCTGGCATGATACATTGTAAAAGTATACATGAAATTTATCAGTATAATTCCATTTGACCCAGCCGATTTCTGTGGTAGTTTTTATTAATTAATAAACATGGAGACACCCAATGGCCTTTACACTCGACATATCGAATACCGCACCCGATTTTTCTTTGCCAGCGACAGATGGCAAAACCTACAGTCTGGGTGATTTTGCAGAGGCAGATATTCTCATTCTGTCATTCACCTGCAATCACTGCCCCTTTGTTACAGGTTCTGACGAAACCACCCGTGCAACTGTTGAAAAATTTGCGGATCAGGGTGTACGTCTGGTCTGTATAAATTCGAATAGCAAAAATACCCATCCAAATGATGATTTCTACCATATGGTAGAGCGTATGAATGAGCAGAAATTTCCCTGGGTCTATTTACGCGACGAATCGCAATCCGTTGCCCTGGCCTACGGAGCGCTTCGTACGCCGCATTTCTATGTCTTCAATAAGGAACGCCAACTGGTATATACCGGCCGTGCTATAGATAATCCACATCATACTGAAGAAGCGACAATTAATGATCTAAATAACGCCCTAGAGGAGCTGCTTGCCGGGAAGCCCGTTTCCACACCCCAGACAAATCCCATTGGCTGCAATGTAAAATGGGATGCTCAGGACGCCCATTGGATGCCAGCTGAGGCCTGCGATTTAGTCTGATTAGCTATTAGATACAATTTATCGTTTATTCGACTTTGCCATCTAATCTTAGTTCTAATGGGCAACCGTTATTCGGCCAAGAGCTCACGCACAATGTCGGCGTTCATGCCGACCTGGTCTGTATGCCGCTGAAACATGCCGACGTTAACGACGTCTATCTGCTTGATCCGATCAAAGGCAAATTTAAACGCGGCCCTGAGGTTTCCGGGTGAGTCACACTTGCGTGAGGCGGCAAGAATCTTGTAGGCGATGCAGGGCTTGTCGGTGGACCGGATGAACTCACAGGTCACCTCTCTATCCTCATCGTCAAATGGCTCTTCGACCCGTTCCACCTTGGCGACCAGCCCGCGATCAACTTTCCCGATGTTGTAGAAGCAAGACATATAGAAATCGACATCCCATCCCTTGTCTTCGACGTAGTATGGAATCTCCGGTATATGCGCCGCAATGCCGACCATGGCGCCGGTGTCGCGTATGGCCTTGAGATAATCCTCCACCTGGTCGAAGGTTCCGTTTTTCCAGTGCTTGTCACTCATGCTGCCGTGGTAGTAAATCCCTATTGGATTAAGCCGCGCAATGTCGCGAATGTTCTCAAACGTATCGGGATGCTCACTCGCTGTCTGACATATCCAGTTCATCGTGCCGCCCCGCTCGCGATAGGCGCGTATCCGTTCGTAGAGGATCTCATCGCCGCGGGTCTGCACCGTGTTGATGCCACTGGCCTCGCAATGAAACCAGGTAGCCAGTGTGTTTTCTACCGAATGATAGTCGCGCATCTCCGCGTCGAGCTCGGGGCTGCAATGGGAAAAGCCACGAATCTGGTTGCCGCCGATAATCAGTCGAGTGATATCGTGTTTGCCGAAACGAACTGTCGGCAGTGTTCCCTTACCGGTAATGCTCATCGAATTCTCCTTTTCTATGACGAACGTTTCAATTCTCCGGCTTGTCTGGAGAAATTTCTTGTTGGGATTTCTTTTCATCGGCAAACTTTCTCTCGAGTTCTTCAATGTAGACTTTAGCTTTGTCATGGGCTTGATTAAAAATTTCATTTACCTCAGCCCTCGACTTCAAGTACTCTGGTTCTACAGAAGCGTCAATGTACACAATTTCTTTGGGTATGCCAAGATGTTTAATGACCTTCCATGAACCATTTTCAAATTAGGATTTTTCGGTGTCATTCATAACTATAGCATGGATAATAATCTTTCCATTCAATGCTCTAACGTTACTATGACCGCTGAGTAGGTCTTTTTTGTTGAGTTCAGTCTTAACCTCTTCTAACCATCCTTCTGCGGCCTTTTGGTTGATCTGAATTCTTCTTTCACCAAAATGAATTATGTAAGTTGCCAAGGAGAAACCTAATACAGCAACACATACACACCCAAGAAGTTTGATGCCGATCTTCACTGATTTCGATTGTGTTTTTGCATCTTTCATTTTTTAGTTACACCAACTCTTTATAGTCATATATGTACTATTTCTTAGACTGCTTTATTGCGCCCAAATACTTTCTTAATATATATGGCATTGGGTATAATTCATCTAATTTCTGGTTTGATGTGACTCAAAAGAGATTTGAGGATCTGGACAGTCCTCTGGATAATTCATGACGTATTGAGCTTATGCGACGATTGAGAGTATTTGTCCTGTGGGTGCGGTTTCGGTATCGATAATATTTTGGGCATGTGTAAACTTGGCCATGTGTTTATTACTTGGATGTGGCTTTTTATCTTCTTTGTTTTCAACGACAATCTCGTCTTCAGACAATTCTTTGCGGGCCTGCATTTCTTTTGCGGCAGCGCTGCGTGCGACTGAGAAATCCTGGGTTGACGGATCTCCAGGTGCCATTGCGGCGCTTTGTATAACGCGCATTTTCTGAATGGTGGCTTCGGGGCTGTCTTCTGCACTGCTATCGATACTTACATGACCACCGACCGCATAGCGCTTACCATCGGGTCCTTCTTGAAGATCGAATACCGGGCCACCTTGTGCATAGGAACCTGCCGCGGCCATATGGGCACTTTCATGGGTGCGCACTTCGGCATCGCGGGCCTTTAGTTCTTGTAGCTCTTTCTCTTCGGCTTCGGTCAATTTCAGATCATCCGGAGAATCCGTTTCATGCTCAGAATCGCTAGATTTAACAAGTCGCGATTCGTCATCTGCAGATTCATTCTCCTCCGGTTCATCCGCCGCTCCAATTGCTTTTTTCGCATTGTCCAGGAGCGTCGTGAAATCGACCACTACTCCAGACTCGTCTTCCTTTGAAGATTGGGTATATACCGCTGAAGTTTCGTCTTGTTTGGACGATGACTGCTCATTATGTTGCTGTCCTACACCTGGGCGGATTGCTGCAACTCGATAACCAGGTAATGATGATAAAATAGCGTTTATTTCCATAAGCCTTATTATCGACCATAATTAGAGGATTTTTAGATAATATTAGTTGCCTCCGGCGGTTCAAGGCCAGAGTTGGCCTTGAAGATCCCCAATTTTCAAATGATATCAATGCTAGCCGCATTTAATATCAGGCTAATTTATAAGAATGTAGCGCATGCCAGATTCACTCTGCTGTAAATCATTTTGCTGTGTTTCAAATAATTCGTGAGATTCGAGTAATTCGTTGACAGGGGATGTTTTTTGATGGTAATAGCGAACTGTTGAATAGTCGCGTTCGGAGAACCCGACCTACTTTAAATAATTGATTTTATACATGATGCACATGTCGGTCATGAAGAAAAATTCTGCTAAATATTCAGGCTTCGGACTGGTCATCATCGAGGGAGAATTCGCTCAGTGTTTCGAGGTCGAGATGTTCCAGTGCAGTGATGTGGGTGCCTTTGAGGTAGACTCTGGGGGCAAAGCCATTGTCATAGGCTTCGACCCAGCGATATAGACAGAGGCACCAGCGGTCGCCTTCTTTTAGGCCTGGAAAATTGTATTCGGGCATGGCTGTACTGAGGTCGTTGCCGGCTTTGGCACTGGATTCGAGGAATGATTCGGTAATCTCGACACAGACAGTGTGCATGCCCTGATCTTGCGGGCCTGTATCGCAACTGCCATTCCTGTAGAAGCCCGTCATTGGGTCATTGCAACAACATTCCAAATTTTCACCAAATACATTTAATGCCATGAGTCAGTTTCGCCGTTTGTTTTTGTAGTTTTTGTACTGTTCTGTACCATCTGCTGAGTAAAATTCATCAATTGAAATCTGCAAAGAACCATCTTCAGATTCTTTGAATTGAACATTTACCCAGGTACCCAGTCGGTTGATTTCCACATCGGGGTGCTTGGTTGATTTTTTACTGTTTGCTATAATTTGTTTGAGGGATTGCGGCCATTTGCCATGGTCACTTTTATATTGGCTAATCAAGGAATCGAATTGCTCAAAGTTGCTTTGCTTAGCTTCTGTTGTCGTTGTGCAAGCAAACATAAAAATGCTGCACATAATGATTAATAAATATGTTTTCACTAAAGCCTCCTGACTTTAGTTAAGTTGAACTTTATAGACTCAGATACAAGCAAAATGCCAAAATGTCAGTCGTGATTTATAATCGTATTTTATAGACACAGGCGGTCGCCCTGGGCTAGCTTACTTGGGAAAATTTCTTACTTTTTCTACTGGGCATCGCAGCCTCCGGCTCGAATTTCTTATTGAAAGCATTTAAAATAGCAGTGCAGCAGTTATTGTTCTGAGTCATTGAAGTAATAATAACAGACTACTGTTCTTGAGTAGTTAATAATGGTCGCGTTCGGAGAACCCGACCTACTTCAACGACGGAACGATGAAAAAACGGTGAGACTTAATTATGAAGACATTAATAATTTCAGATATCCATGCGAATGTCATTGCGCTTGAAAAAGTTTGGGCAGAGGAATCTGATGCGGACATGGTGGTATGTGCTGGTGATCTGGTGGACTATGGCGTCTATCCAAGAGAGTGCATTGAATGGATAATGGATAAAGCAGATCATGTAGTAAAGGGAAATCACGATCGCGATGTGGTTGAGGCATTTGAAAATCCCAGGACTGAAGGTGAACTTTGCTGGCGTGATGAGAATGCCACTTTATTAGAGCAACGCCATATCGATTACTTAAAAGCGCTTCCTGAAAAGCTTATCGTTGATATTGATGGTGATAGTTATGGTATGACGCATTCATTTGGCACTGGTTACGATATCATTCGATCACTCGAAGCCTTTCATGAATTTAGCGACGAGCGTTTTTCGCAACCCTTAGAGCGGTTTATTTTTGGTCATACGCACCGAAGAGAGTTGCATTACTTATCTGACCAGAAATTTTGGTTAAACCCGGGCAGCATCTCATACAGACGAAACGATGATCCATTTCGTGGATCACATTATGCGGTCATTATCGATGGCAAAGTTTCTTTGCGATCTGTGGTGTATCCGGTAGACAAATTGCACCAGAAAGTACTGGCTTCTGAAGTTTGTCATTCACAAAAGAGTCATACGCTTCTCTGGTGGGCATCCGAGTAGGTAGGCCTAGTTTGAGCGGGGGCGAGTTCGGAGACCCCGACCTACTTTTTTACATACATTTTTAGTTACCGTGGGGCACTATTATTAGTGCCCAGATTTCTATCATCTCAGGAGTTTGTGATTTCTCTCGAGGAATTCGCCGTTTTCGAAGCCCTGTATTTTGCTATTTTCTTCGGCTTGTTTGAGTCGCTTGAGTGAAATGCAGGCGAAGCGTTCATCGAGTTCGATGGCGGTAATATTGCGTTTGAGTTTTTTTGCAACTACTGCTGTGGTGCCAGAGCCAAGGAATGGGTCGAATACCAACTGCCCCTCATTGCTGCTGGCGAGAATCAGCTTGGCAACGAGCTTCTCTGGTTTTTGTGTGGGGTGCTCGGTATTTTCTGGCATGGACCAGAAGGGTACTGAAATATCCGTCCACAGGTTTGACGGAAAGGTTAAGCGAAATTTACCATCTTCAGTTTCATCCCAGTCTTTTGCTTCGCCCTTATCATTACGATATGGTGCAATTACCCGGCGCTTAAGTTTTACTGCATCAACATTAAATACATAGTCATCAGATTTGGTAGCAAACCAGATATCTTCTGAATTGTTTTTCCAATTTGTTTTTGCTCCCCTGCCCTTTTCACGTTCCCAGGTAATACGGTTGCGAACAATGAAGTGTTCGTTCATTACTTTATGTATCGCATAGGAGCTTTGCCATTCACTGCAAATATAGATACTGCCATCATCTTTAAGTATGCGGGCAAGCTCGGGTATCCAAATATTTAGCCAATCTTCATAATCCCCATCGGACCTTTTTTTGAATTTAGATTTATTAAATGTTTTTGCCATGTTATAGGGCGGATCTGTAATAATTAAATCGACCGAGGCATCTGGAATATATTTGATTGTTTCGAATGCATCCTGATGGATCACTTTAT
>JABSQK010000325.1 GCA_013215875.1 Lentisphaeria bacterium | reverse complement strand
TATTTTCGATAGTTGCGCGCTCACCATCCAGCAGCCAATTGTCCTGCCAGTTAGCGGTTCCATCATCGTCCAGAGACAGTTGCCAATCCTGTTCATTTAATTTATCAAAAATGTCTTTCATGTTTTTTTAAGCTCCAGTTAATAATCTGTTCATCATAATGGGTCGGTAATCAGGCGAAATTAAAGCAGTGGCAATACGGTGGGGGCCTTGTTCATCGGCATCAAAAGCCAGGGCGCCATTATCTGCTACAGACACGGTACCAGCTTTCAAGGGGAGAACTGTTTCATCAAGAGCCATGGCCATAACGCCAATATCACAGACATGGGGAAAATTTTCAGTTTTATTTTTATTAAAGAGAGCGATGCTTTCCAGGAGAAAATGAGTTCTAGCTGTGCCCTCATCGTTAAGGGTATCGATTGTTTCCTGTCGAAAATTACAGGGTCCCATGCATGAAGCGCCGATCACTGTCCAGGGCACTCCAGATTCAGCGATGACCTGTGCTGCCTGTGGATCGTACTTCACATTCCATTCCGGCTTTTCCAATTTTGAATGATAGCCCGCTATGGAATAAACCGCTTTGACTTTATTAATAATGTCTGGGGCATTTTGAAAAGCAGCTGCCACATTGGTCATGGCACCAATGGTCATGATATTTATTTCGCCGGGAAATTTCCGAACCTGTTCTATTATGAAATCACTGGCAGATAATTCATGTTCCTTCTGCAGGCCATCTTCATTGGGAGACAGCTCGCCCTGCGAGCATTCATGGGGCGCGGAGCCTGGGTAGTATTCCCCAATCAGCGGGAGTCCCGCACCACGGGCCACAGGAATATCTTCACGATTCCAGACCTGTAACATTTTTCGGATTACTCGTGAACGAGCGGCAACATCTCCATAAACCACGTTGATCCCCAGGATTTCAATTTCCGGAGAACCCAGAGCAAAGGCGATAGCTATTGTGTCATCAATATCATCGGCAATATCTGTATCAATAATAATTTTCATTTTTTGAAACCGTTCTTAAGTTAATTCAATAATTTCCGACTGGGTACCTGCATGCTAATAGAGTGGTTTTGGGGATTTTTTCCACAGTTGATAAGATAGGCAGTTTTTCCAGATGGTGCAGTGAAGGAACATTCTTTTTCATTTTCCTGCCAGTGATGGACCACTTCAAGGGGATCTTCATTATCCGCTTCGAGGGTATGGCCATGCCATTCCATACCACTGATTGCCGTATCAGATGTCAAGCGAATCCAAACGCTGTGTGCTGGTTTTTCTATACGCAGATCTGCATCCAGGGTACTATCCCAAGCTTTTTCTGTATTGGTAATTTTGTTGCTGGTCAGGGTTTGCCAGTCCGTGTCACCCGTCCGCCATTCGAGGCGGGCATTTTTTTGAACTTCATTTCGGGGACCCTCATTTACTGTGGCATGCACATAAGCCCAGGCAAAAGCTTTATCGCCAGGAGCCGAGAACTTCCAGACGACAGAAACTGGTCCTTGCTCTTTTGGAGCAATTTTCTGCCAATGCTCCCCCGCGGCTTTCACAGTTGCATTATCTGCGGATTCCCAATGCTGACTCATGGCTGTATCTTTACGAAAATCAACCCAGTCGGGGCAAGGGACAGTATTTAAACCGAATTGATCGCCCGTTTGAATCGTTAATTCATTGTCGCCAGTTTCCAAACGAGGGAGACTCATCGGTGCGGTGAGAATCCTCCCATCAAAATTAAAGCAGTTCAGAGAACTATGCTCGCCAAGCTGTACCCGGATCAGGCAATTATAACGACCCGACAAAGTATCGCTGATATCCTTTTTTTCATCAAAACTATTTTTTGCTTCCAAAACAGGGACCCATTCTCCAGCGGCATTGCTCACTTCGATGCTCACAGAGCCATCCCCGCTTGCTTCGATCCAACAGCCATTGCGATGGCAGGCAGTTACGCCATTTATTTCCGGCTTTCCACAGAATAGATAAGGTGAAGCAATTTTAATTGTCGCACTGCCAGGACCGACCAGTCCATCGGCATTTTGAGTGAGATCACTGCTAAAAGCAGCTTCAGAAAAATCAGCATAATCTGCAGATAAATTTGGCGTGTATATCCAGCGCCCATTTCCATAGCTACGAAAAGGCTCGAAACGTTCGATGGGAAAACCATGCCATTCGCTTGCATGTTTTTTCAACAGGGGTAACCAATTTTTGCCCAGATGAAAATACCCTTTGGCCTCTTGCGATCGGATCAATGTCTCGCCAGGTCGCAAATGAAAATCCATGCAATGGGCCCGAATTGACCAATGAGGATCCACGGGGGTGATGTCGTTTTCATCGCGTGGACATCCCTCATACATCTTAGCGTAAGTTTCCAGGCTGCGGTCAGGCAGATTGCAAGGATCGGATTTGTCCTGGTTATTTAAAATGAGATCTTGTGGATTGCTGGCCAGTTCAAAAGCGCTGGCAATCTGCCCTTGGGAATTTCGAAACCAAGTCCACATATCGATATCCAGAACATGCCAGGCATCATCATAAAATACTTCACAGAGCACATGTCCGCCGGGATTGTAAAGACGGGTTTTTAATCCAGCTGTTTGATAGAGTCCCTGGAGCATGCTGGCATTCTGGCCGCAGATCATCCAGCCATAACAATTTAACAATTTTATTGGGTCGGAAACACCCCAGCGATTCAGAGGATTGCCCTCATCCTCATTACAGGGCCAAAAATGATACGTGCCATCAGTGGTACTGGTGAAATAATCATAGAGAGCCAAGGCAAGGGTTTCATTCTTTTTTCCTTTGAATTTTTCAAAATCTAAGATGGATTTAAGGGAATGAAAATCCGGCCGATGCTTACTAATGACCCGTGGAGAAAATGTTAGCG
>JABSQK010000324.1 GCA_013215875.1 Lentisphaeria bacterium | reverse complement strand
TATTCTGTGCTTGTACGCGTGAAAGATACGGATGGAAATCCCCTTCGTATCCACGCAGCAGGTAAACAAATGAATCCCATATTTGCTCCGCACTCAATCGTCGGAGATAGGGGCCCTGAAAATTTGCCACTTTGGTTACGTTAGGAAGTTTATCCTTCACTTCCTGTCTGAATAGTTGCGTTTTTGCCAATATGGAAACAAAGCCCTTTACATCATATTTCATTTCGATGAAAAGTTTTGTAAGGTAGGTCAATAATCTCTTATTGGTGATAACTGTTTCAGGAATTAAATCATCCAATGGCTCAAACAAGCCACGACCATACATGACCTGCCAGATTCGATTCACCATCGTTTTTGAAAAGTTGGTATTGTTCTTTGCGACAACCCACATGGCAAATGATTCAATTCGCTCTTTCTTGCTTTTCTGTCGAGGTCCAAAAGGGACACTGGGTTTAACCATCGCTCTGGGTTTGAAATCTTTATAGGCATAATCATGTGGAAGCCGCACATTGCTGTTACGGAAATTCACCCGTACTCGTAAGGGCTCAAAAATTTGATTGCGCAATACCTGGCGAAGTACTTCAGGATTACGGTCGCCTGTCTTGCGGCTGTTTTTACGCATCTCTCCAAGAAATTCATCAGAACGAGCGTTGGCACGAGTCGCTGTATTGCTCAGGGAAGCGAGTTTATAAAATTCTGCCTGCTTCCATTTTTGTGTCGGATGGTTGTGGCACTGTGAACATTGAATACGAGTGCCTAGAAATACTTGTACGGTCAATGCCAAATTATCCAAAGGCATTCCATAATCACGAAAATAATATCCCGTTGCAGGATTCTCATGCATGTTTCCGGTAGATGTCAAAAGTTCCATCACCATCTCGTTGTAGGGTTTGTTCTCTTTTATGGCAGCATGCAACCATTCTCTGTAAGGTTGAAGATTTCTGATGCCATCCACATGAGTTCGCAAACGTAAGAGATCCGCGTTAAAATTAAAGATCATATTTTCATAGCCCGGAGAATCGACTAAGCGTTTCACCATGTCTGAGTATTTTGTTTCCCCGGTGGCTGCTTCAAATGCCTTGATTTCTGCATAGCTTGGAATGCGACCGGTAAT
Source organism: Lentisphaeria bacterium (assembly GCA_013215875.1). Taxonomy (GTDB): domain Bacteria; phylum Verrucomicrobiota; class Lentisphaeria; order JABSQK01; family JABSQK01; genus JABSQK01. The sequence continues at coordinate 12,887 of JABSQK010000324.1, read as the reverse complement.
AGCCAGAGTGGCACGGCGTAAATATGTCAGATCGTTGACGACTGGATTGGGGGTTAATTTTCGTCTGGCAAGATCACTCTTCACCATCGCATCTATTTTTCGTGCGGCGCTTTCTTCATTTGGTTTTGAAAATAGTGGTCCCAAAATAAATATAAGTGGCAATAAAAACTTCATAATGAGTATCCCTTTTTACCTTTCATTAATTATAATGCAGGCTCAAATAACAATTGTCAAGAACATTGCATATCTTAGTTCCATGTTATATTAACGACAAATATAGACTAATATTGTGCTAAAACTAAAGATTTTTAGCAAATAAATCCAAATATTCATCAATTTTAGAAAAATAGTGGCCAGAAAACGGCAGAAATACTCGTTTTAACGATAGTTCTGTGTATTTTCTGAACCTAAATGAAACATTTTATGAAAAAAATAATAATAGGCGCAAGATCCAGTCCATTATCGCTAAAACAGACAAATAATGCCCTGGAAAAATTAAAAGATATCGTTTTAGACTGCGAATTCGCTCTAATTCCAATGGAAAGTCCGGGAGATGAAGACCTGAAAACGGATCTTCGCAGCAGCGATCCGGATTTTTTTACACGGTATTTGGACGAAGCAGTACTTTCTGGCGAACTCGATTGTGCGATGCATTCCGCTAAAGATCTACCGGATATTTTGAGCGAAGGTATCGACTGGTTTTGGCTGCCCTGGCGTGAAGATCCACGTGATTGTATCATCCTCCAAAAAGGCAAAACCCTGGATGACCTTCCCGATAATCCCCGTATAGGTATCAGCAGCGATCGTCGGGAGCAATGGTCAAAAAAACAGTTTCCAAATGCCATTCTGGAAAATCTTCGCGGCACTATTGGCCAGCGCTTGGAGCAACTCGATGATGATAAATTCGATTTATTGATTATGGCATCTGCCGCATTGCACAGACTAGAGATTAAAGATCGTATATGCGATTACATCTCATTGACAGATTTGCCAGTTCCCGATGGCCAGGGTTATCTCGCTGTAACCTATAAAAAAGGCAATGCATTTTTTGATAAACTCAGGCAATTTTTTGTTAAGCCCGTTTCGCTTGTGGGTGCCGGTTCCGGAGATGCATCATACATCACCGTAGCAGGAATAACTGCACTTAATGACTGCGATGTCTGTCTCTATGATGCACTGGCAAATCCAAAACTTCTCGAGCATCTGCCCGCAGATACACAGCACATTGTATACGTCGGCAAACGTGGTGGCAAGCACAGTGTCTCCGTCAAAGAAATAGAACGCTTAATTCTCGAACACAGTCGCCGCGGTCGCCATGTCGTGCGTTTAAAAGGCGGCGATCCAGGTATCTTCGGACGTCTCCAGGAAGAACTGAATTTTCTCGATGAGCATGCCCTGCCCTATACCGTCATCCCAGGTGTAAGCAGTTTGTTCGCTGCTACCACTGGCACAGGGCTTTTGTTAACCCGCCAGGATGTGTCCAGAGGGTTTACAGTTGCAACACCCAGAAAGGTCGATAAAACCATTGTTAAAATGACGCCCGAAGAACGGCTCAGAATGCCCCTGGTATTTTTCATGAGTGTCTACCGCGTACGTGATATAAAAGAACATATTCTTGAAGATGAGCAATATTCATTAGAGACCAAAGCGGCCATGGTTTTTGGTGCCAGCCTGCCGGAAGAAAAAATTATCACCGGCACGCTTGATGACATCTGTGAAAAGGTGGAAGCATTTTCTAACGATACAGATTTACCGGGTCTGCTCATCATCGGCCCAATAGCAGATGCAAAGTTTCTTTATAAACACAATTCGATACTTGCGGCAAAACGCATCCTTATTACCGGTTCACCGAGCATCCAAAAATCGGCCGCTCGTCTCATTCATAATTATGGTGGAAAGCCAATCGAATTTCCGCTGATCGATATAAGTCCGGAACACGGTGCGATTGAAACACTGAGCAATATGGAAAGCTACGACTGGCTCATATTGACATCGCCAAGTGCTGTAGACACACTTCTCCACCTTATGAAATCTGCCCGCATCGATCTTCGCCAACTGCCAAAGATTATGGTTTGCGGCTCTGGCACTGCAGAAAAATTTGCAGACAATGGCATCTGTGTTGATGCCATGCCCGAAAGTGAATTCAGTGCAGCAGGCCTTTTGGCATTCGCAGACCAGCATATAAAACCATCTGATAAAGTACTAAGGCTGCGTTCCAAACTAGCCAAAGAAACACTTTCCAACGACCTGCGTAAAATTGCCGGTACTGTTGATGATTGCATCCTCTATGCAAATACCGAGAAGCAACAGGAAATGCTATATGAATTTGACATCATCTACTTTAGCAGTGGTTCAACTGTAGATTCTTTTATCAATCAATTTGGTAAAGATGCATTGCAGGATAAATTCATTCTGGCGATTGGCAAACCCACATTACATTCACTGGAAAAGCATGGATTAAAAGCAGACTTAGTACCTGAACAATCAACGACAAATGCATCAATATACGCACTGGCTGTCCATGAGTTAAATAAAGAATTGGCAAAATAATGAGCGAATCAAAAGAAGAGTTAAACGAGCCGGAAACAGATCCAGCAGAAGTCGATCCAGCAGAAGTCGATCCAGCAGAAACAGATCCAGCAGACGTCGATTCAGAAAACGAAAAAGTTTCCGATCTCAATGACAATCGTTGGCAAGTCAAGGAATCATTCCAGCAGCGTTGGCAATACAGCATCATGCTCTTGGTCATGTACCTCGGGTTATTTCATCTGTGGAATATTTATCATCATAATGGCAACGTCATCGTTGCCTCCGGAATCGTCATCAGTCTCTTGCTGGCCAGAAACTTAAAGGTCGCCTGGGAAGCAAAATATTTTACAAACATCTGGGACGCGGGTTTTCATGCAGTGGTAATTCTAGACATCATTTTAGAGGCAACCATTATCGATGCTCCCTACCATGACAACTATGGCTTCTACATGTGTGCCTTAGGATTTACAATCTTCATTGGCGGCTATCGCCAAATGATGCTCGATAAAACAAACGATAGCTGAATCCGCATAGCCCTTAGGTACGTAGACGCGCATAGTAAAGTCAGTTTTTTAAAAGGCAGAATCCGTTTATCCGATTGCATCCAATAGTTCAGAGAAACTTGTATACCCTTCTAATTTATCTGTCGCTGTCTGACAAATATCTTTGGATGCCAAACCGGTATTTTCCGCCAGAAAAATAATGTAAGAGGCGACCGCTTTGGCAAAGTTTAAACGGCCTTCATCGCTAATTGAATAAAAACGCTCGCGTTGTTTATAACCTTCGGCATCATGGTTTCCAAGCGATGCCTTGTCCGCTGCTCCGCCGGCTGCAAGCACATAGAGAAAGTTATATTCAAACCAGAACATGTGATCCGGATTTGGCTTTAGCTCATCAATCGCTGATCGTGCAGAAATGATACTCGAAAATACATCGGTCTCTTTGCCTTCCATTTCCAAAGCATTAACAATAAAACTGCGTGCCATGGTAGACTCTGTTTCGTCATCACTAAAGGAGGAATTTACCGACATCTCTTTGGTAAATGCATACCAGTCTGTCCAAAGTTTTTGATCCGTTTCATCACTCGACTTAGACAAGGCAACCCCCATCTCATAGGTATATCGCCCCGAAGTTTTAATTTCTAACAATGAGCCGGTTACCTCGCCCATCACCTGATAATTCTCTGCCGATTTACCGGAACCTGAATGAAAACCAATACTCACATCAAAGGATTTACATACAGTCCAAATTTCTTCAATCATCGTGCGCAGTGCATCGTTATCCGGATAAGGAAAGTTTTTCTGAAAACCAAATGCCGGCGCGATATAATGAATCGGCATACCCATTTCCAAACAAAGTGCCAGCATGATTGCTGTGGTTGCAGGGGTGGTTAATCCTGGTAATTCATCGATCGATAATTCGCGTAGGAATATCTGACCCGCTTTTTTTGAAAATGCAGCAATACGCGCATTGGTATATTTTGTATCGCGCTGTTTCATCTTTTTCATCGACGGCCAGACATAAGCCATCAAATCGTTAAACTCTTTATCATCGAGACTCAATCCGGCATTGGCAACTTTTGCTTTCACTGCCGCAACAAGTTCCGCATCGATATTGTCATTGACATAGGCCTGAGAATCCTCTGGTATTTCAGTCTCTGCCAATTCCGGTGACAAGTCAAAGGTAATATAACTCGCGAGCAAACAACCCGTAACCAGTTGGTCCTCGCGCGGATCGTACTTGCCGCCAATCGGTTGATGATCCGCATTGAAGCTCCAGGCAATGCCCTTCTTATGAAAGCCCGTTTTAAGTTTGGCCAGAATACAGCCATGGCTCATGCCCTCCACACTTTGTCCCTGATGTCCTTCCGGCACGCTAGCTCCAATAAAAGGAAAGAGGCAGGTATCCAGATTATGATTCAGCATTTCATCCACATCGTAAACCAACTCGCGCGGAATCGAATTTTGATTGGCCGTTAAGCTCAAATTCAAATTGCTCATTACCCAGTCAACTCCGGGCCAGTGCAAGGTGGTAAAACGTGCCCCAATGCCCAGACTTTGCTTGGCAAGAGTGCCTGCAGTATTCGGGAAAATTGTTGAATCGGCATCGTGTTCTTGAATCAAGTTTTTGAGTTTCAACAGATTTGCAAAACTTGCTGGGTAAGCTGTTTTATTAGAAAGTAATATTCCCTGGTCGAGTATATCGAGTTTAGTGGAATTTATTAACCATGCACAATCACCCATGTCATTTCCAATGAGCTGCACTGTGCCTTCAGCAATTTCAAATTCTGACTTTTCAAATACCTCAAATTCCGCATTCACCAGATTGATTTGCAGATCCGGCCAGCTCAAACAAAAGTCAGGGCTAATACAGGGATTGTTAGAAATGTAAATTCGGTTCTTTAATAAAAATTCATTAATTGCTTCAGTACTCATTGTAGTCCCTTTCGATAGTTATTCATTAGAAGAAACCACACTATATCCAGAGCGTTAAAAGTCCATTAATCTAGCAAGGAAATAAGTTCATCCCGGGTCATATTTTTTGCCATGAATTCCTCATCATTAACGATCTCATCGAACAGTGCCTGCTTCTCAGCCTTTATCTCCTGTACCTTTTCTTCGATGCTGTCGCGTACGATGAGGCGATAGGCCATTACCGTTTTATCCTGGCCGATGCGATGAGTACGGTCGATCGCCTGGTTTTCCACGGCCGGATTCCACCAGGGATCGTAGAGGATGACATAGTCTGCTTTGGTGAGTGTTAAGCCTGTACCGGCCGCCTGTAGGCTTAAGAGAAATACCGACGCGTCAGATTCACTAAAATCATCGACAATTTGCCCGCGTTTATCCACCGGTGTTTTTCCAGTAATCTTAAAGGTTTTCAATTCAGCCTCTTTCAATAGGTCATCTATTTCTTCGAAGAACGAACTGAATTGCGAAAAGACCAAAACCGAATGTCCTGCATCATTCAATTCCTTGAGCATCATCATTAAGTAATCCGTTTTTGCTGAAGCAATCTCATGCTGACTGATGAGTTGTGGGTGGCAACAAAATTGCCGCAAGCGGGTGATGGCAGCAAAGATATCCATATTGCCTTTTAGATTTGCCTTTAACTCACGCTTCAATTGCTGGTATGCCGAGGCCTGACCACTATCCATATCGATCATCACGCTTTCCTCAATGCGCTCCGGCAAATCCTTGGCAACATCTTTTTTACGCCGCCGCAAGGTAAAGGGTTTTATCGATTCCTTCAAATTTTGCACCCCGGAGAATTCGTCAAATTCATCCAGGCTGCCCAGAAATCCGGGATTTAGAAAATCCATTATCGACCACAAGTCGCGCAAACGGTTTTCCACTGGTGTGCCCGTCATGGCCAGGCGCCAGTCACTATTTAATAGTTTCACAGCTTTGGCAATCTGCGAAGTCGGGTTTTTTATCTGCTGTGCTTCATCAAGAATTACCGCCGAAAAATCGAGTAGGCTCAAGGATTCAATATCATTCCTGGCAGTAGCGTAACTCACGACGATCAAATCGCATTTGCTATCATATAAATCATCGCGCTTATCTTTTTCACCACGAACAATCTGTACTTTTAAATCAGTGAAGAATTTCTCTGCTTCTTTTTTCCATACCGACAAAACAGATGCGGGGCATACAATCAGCGCCTTTTTATCATCCACTTTTTTTATTGCATGCAGCACAGCCATCACTTGCAACGTTTTCCCCAGGCCCATGTCATCGGCCAGCAAAGCCCCTACACGGTATTTCCAGGCATCCGATAAAAATGACACGCCGTCCTTTTGATACTCGCGAAGAATACTATCAATGGATTCATCAATTTGCAGAATGCGCTGATCATCACTTTTCAAACGTGCTTTCAATGCTGCAACAGTTTCTGAAAAATCGCCATCTTGCAAGGCTTCCAGTTTATCAATCATTGTGCTTGCAGTACTGGCTGATTTTTTTATAGATTTTTCATTCAGGGTTTCATCAAGGATGTTTTGCGCGCGGGTTAAGGATGCCTCATCAATAATAAACCAACTGCCATCACGAGTACGAATTACAGATTGATCCTTGGACACATTTCGCAAGGAGCTTGCATCTATCCCCTGCCCTTTCACGGAAAAGTTACTTTGGAATTCAATCCATGAGCTATGATCATTCACAACTAAATTGCTATCAATCGATTCACGCTTTAGCAATCCTTTGAGTTCCTTACAAATCCGTAGATCCAAGGAGTTTGGAACTTTTTTCAATGCCTTGTGCAAAGCCATTATATTTTTTGTCAGGCCCTGTATGCGCATCTCTCCATCCTGATATGTACCGGGCAGCGAATCTAGAAAATGAGTCATTGCTTCCATTTCAGGTGATCGCAAATCTTTAACAATAAAACGTTCGCCTTCCAGACGGAATTGAAACAGCTTATTTGCATCTAGGTCATTGATTACTGAATTCGCATTCAGAGCCTGTATGCGAATATTTGCCCCGTCCTCATCAATTCGTAATTGCAATTTATCGCTGCTTTTTTCATGAGTGACTGCGGGGCCGCGCAATAGGTCCAGGCGGTTATCAAGCAAGGCTGGCAAATGCTCGGCCAATAGCTTACTCGGCAATTTTGGATTTTGCTTGGCGAATACCTTATTCAAAAGTTCGGCGGGCACAGTTAGATCTAGGTTCAGCAATTCACGATCGATTAAAATTTCATTACCAACGGATGAAAAACTGTCTTTCACCTGCATCCAAAACTTTCGCTTACCATCGGGTGCTTCAACTATTGCAGACAAGGAGCTTTGTTCGCCGAGAAACTCCAATTCAAAAAACAGTTTTGCTTTAGCAAGATTTTCATGAATGGTTTTACCAGAACGCTTTTCAATAAAACGGTCGGGCACATCATCCCAACGTTTCACCATCTTTTTCACATCTGATGTAGGCAGCTTTAGAAATGGCGGATTGGCCATTAATATTTTTGGTTTAGCAAGGTCTTTAAAGAACTGTTTGAGGATCTGTTCATCGTGTTCAGAAAAATCCTGAAGAGTGCCCTTCTTCGCTTTTACAGAAAGGTTATAGACATATTGAATACTTACCTGCCGTTCATCATCCTCATCTTCTTCCGTGAATGATACCTGCGATACTGCATCGCCAAACTCAATATAAACACGTAAAATATTCATGAAGTAGCCTGGTTATTTGTTCAGCAGTATTTTCTGAATGTTCTGTCTTCTCTCTTAATCCTAGTCGTATTCTTAATCGCGAGCCTGTCCAGCCAAATGTTACGGGAACGATAAAGCTCATGTGGCTGTGGCAACGCGAGCAAAACTAAAACGGAATATCATCAATTCCTTCTTCATCCATACCAAATGGCTCAGAATCCGGAAATGGTGCTGAATCCACTGGTTGGCCAGGCGCATTGGCGGTTTCCAGACTGTCAATCTTCCAGGCGTTCAAAGATACAAAATAACGCACATCACCCTGAGGACTGGTCCACTCACGACCACGAATATTGAATGCCACATTTACCCGGTCGCCAATCTTAAATTTATCCAGTAAACCAACTTTATCCTGCATCAGCTCAAACTGCACCACCTGCGGATAACGGTCGTCTTCATCGTTTACGACAAATTCTCTCTTTGAAAAGGTCTCATTAATCTTTTCGGTATCTTTTAATACCTCTATCTTTCCTCTAAATTCATACATCTCTGTATTTCCTCATTTTTTATGTTTATCTACAAAACGTTTATCTTTTCCATCAAAAGCCGGTGAAAACACCGCGAATACCACACTCGCACCAACACCGGTATTTTCCGCCCAGTGATAATTGCCCTTCGGAATATGGACCACATCTCCAGCTTTTAAAATTTGTTCGCGACTTTTAAAGTGAATAATGCTTTCGCCTCTTAATACTGTGACTGTTAGATCATGTTTATCATGAAAATGCGGCTTCTCAGAGCCCCTCAATCGTATCAAGTGGCTGCTGCTTGTCTTCGTCCGCTCGAGATGCTTTATAGCAATATTTTTCTCCAAATCTGCCTTGCTCCAATCGCTTACTGGCAAATTCTCCGCTGGAAAAATAACACGTATCGGCGCAGTCTGGCAGGCAGTTAGCAGACAGACAATGGCAATTCCTAATATACTATTCAGATGGTTTTTTAGCATTTAATTCTTCCTGATATTTTGGGTCTGGTACCCATTTCAACAGACGTTTTGCTTTCTCATTAGATATGGGTGACTTGCGACCGGGTATCGCCTCACGAATGTTGAGGCCAGGGAAAAAGTCCTTCATGAGGTCCATTGTATCCCGAGCAGAAGTGGTTTCATCCGCTTGAACATAAAAGACCTCATGTCCCGGCAAGCCGGCTTTCAATGCGAGGCCAATAACCATTACGACTTCTTGAACGTGCAACCAGGTATAGAGAGAGGGCTCTTTTTTCGGATTCTGAGATAAGCATTTACTATGATCATCAAAATAAATATAGGGTAAACGTAAACTGATGACTTTCATATCAGGGTATCGCAAGACATAGCCATCTGCGACTTTCTCAGTAAGAAGCTTTGCCAGACCATATGCTTCATCTGGATGCGACGAATGAGCCTCATCCAATGGCAGATATTTATAATGGGTATCCACATTGCAATCATTTCCCGCAGCATTTGTGCTTGAAGCCGCAACGATGGTATTTATACCCAGTATGGCTGCTGCTTCAAATACATTGTAACTCGACATCATGTTATTTTCGAAGATATAGCTCTGGCTTGCGCCGTTACCTCCCGGATGTGCCGCCAAATGAACGATCGCGTCGCAGTCTTTTAGTACCGAACATAAATTACCCAGATTTGTCAGGTCGCATGCAAATCTATTCCGTCGATCCTTCAAGTGTTTAACATTCAGATCTATGGCAACTACATCATAATCAAGTCCCTTAAGATGCTCGAGTAAAACTTGGCCAATATCCCCCCTGCTCCGGTTACTGCTATTTTTTTCATTTCTTATCCTTTAACCCATCTAAATTTCTTGATCTCATACAAGCAATGTGTATTATGTGGTTACTAAAGAGAATTTACAAATAAAGAAGGAATTATCAATGGCTGAAAATGTTGTTATTATAGGATCAGGTCCTGCAGGCTTTACTGCTGCTATATATGCTGCTCGCGCAGAGCTCAAACCACTCATGTTTGAGGGCTTTATGAGCGGCGGAACCCCGGGTGGCCAGCTTATGACCACCACTGAAGTGGAAAATTACCCTGGATTTCCAGGTGGCGGTATCTCCGGCCCCGATTTAATGGATAAATTTCGTGCCCAGGCAAAAGATTTTGATACCCGTTGTTTTCAGGAAGATGTTACCGAAGTCGATTTCTCTTCACGCCCATTTAAGGTAAAGACTGCCAAGCAGGAAGTTGAGGCCCATTCAGTGATCATCTCCACTGGTGCTGAGGCGAAACGGCTGCATGTGCCAAATGAAGAGCGCTTATGGTCTGGCGGAATGAGTGCCTGCGCAGTATGTGACGGCGCCATGCCGGCCTATCGCAACCAGGACCTCATCGTCATTGGTGGTGGCGATACGGCTTGTGAAGAGGCAATGTACCTCACAAAATATGCCAAAAAAGTATTCATCGTTCATCGCCGCGACGAATTGCGTGCCAGTAAAATTATGGCACAACGCACGATCGAAAATGAAAAAATTGAAGTGCTGTGGAATACAGTAATGGAAGATGTCTATGGTGAACAATTTGTTAAAGGTGCAAATCTAAAAAATGTTGTCACTGGTGAAACTTATGAACATCCTGTTGCCGGTGTCTTCTACGGTATTGGACACACACCAAATACAGAATTTCTTGGCGGACAAATCAAGCTCGATGATCATGGTTATATTCTCGTCGAACCCGGCAGAACACATACAGATGTTGAAGGTGTATTTGCCTGTGGCGATGTGCAAGACAAAGTTTACCGTCAGGCTGTTACAGCTGCGGGAACAGGTTGTGCTGCAGCATTGGATGCTGAGAACTGGCTTTCTGAAAAAGGTCTCGTCTAATTTGAATGAGGAATTAAAAGCGATCAGTAGCGATGTGCATGATCATATAATGAATCATGCCGCATTTAATTCCTTACGCCCCGCATCTTTAAAAGAAGCCACCCTGGCCTATCTCGACCGGGGTGGAAAAACAATTCGACCCGCACTTTTTTTCTGGTCGGCAGCATTATTTCAAGATGATTTCAAGCCCATGAATGTCGCCGCGGCAATCGAACTCTACCATACGTGGACACTTGTGCATGATGATATCATCGATCAGGATGATACGCGTCGTGGTGGTCCGTCTGCCCACAAACTCATCGAAGATAAATACGATAATGAACATTACGGTAAGAGCATTGCCATCCTGGCTGGTGATGTACAGCATTCACTGGTGCAAACATTTATCATTGATGAAACGCTTATTTCAGACAATGCGAAGCTGCTTTTGCTCAAGCGCATAAACGAACTCGGGCTTGGTTTGGTGATTGGTGAATCGATTGATGTGGATTTCGAATTGCGCCATCCCGATTCGATAAGCAGTGATGAAATCGAAGAAATGATCAAACTGAAAACTGCCAATCTATTGCGCTTCTCTGCAGAAGCCGGAGCAATCTGTTTTCATGAATCCCTCACCCATGCAGATGTGGCTGCTCTGGGTGATTGTGCCGAAGCACTAGGTATGGCATTTCAATTACAAGATGATTGGCTTGGTTTATTTGCCGATGAAGAAAAACTCGGCAAACCTGTTGGTTCAGATATTATTCAGGGCAAATGCACATGGATTTTTGCTAAGGCTCTCGAATTGACGAATGACGCGCAAAAAGAAACCCTCTTAAAATATCATGGTAACAAATCATGCAGCCAGGGTAATCTCCAGGAGGTAAATGAGATCATCCGTTCCTGTGGTGCTGAAGCCGCCTTAAATACGAAGGCCGCAGAATACCAAAAGCAGGCAATAGACTGCCTGGATACACTTCCGGATAAAGAGTCAAAAAAACAGATAAGTGAGCTCATCGACTTCGTTCTGAACCGGGAACATTAATGAAAATACTCTACATTTGTCCACCGGTTGCTGGGCATTTGAATCCCTTTACAAGTCTGGCATGCGAATTAATAAAGCGCGGTCACGACCTCCATCATCTTGGCATTCCAGACAGCAAAGAGCGTGTCGAAAATTTTAACATTACCTTTCATGATAGTGAAGCGGCAAAATATGGTCGCGGTTCGCTTAAAATATTCACCGATAAACTTGGTGAATCAAGGGGCCTGCGGGCAATCAAATTAACAACAGACATATTTTTTGAAGTTAATTTACTTTACATCAATGGGCTCATTCCAAAACTTGAAATGATCCAGCCGGACATTGTCATCATTGACCATACATATCCGGCAGCACAAGTCATTTGCGACTGCCTTAATGTTCCCGCCATAACATTAGCTGCTACCCCTTTGCTAACCCTCGATCCGCATGTACCACCACTCATTTTTGGATTCAAATTTAGTACGAGTGCCTTTTTCCGTATTAGAAATCGCTGTTTAAACAGCATTATGAATATGGGTTATATTCCTTTATTATATCAGATTAACAAGGCGAGAAAACAGCATGGTTTAGCAAAATTAAAACGTCTCGATGATGCCCAATCTCAACTGGCAACACTTGTGCAACAGCCGGAGTCATTTGAATACCCGCGCAAGTTTCCCATAAAAAATGTGCATTACATCGGCCCCATACACAGCCACGATTCACGCCCGAAAATTCCCTTTCCCTATGACAAATTGGATGCCGATAAAACATTGATATACGCATCGATGGGAACTTTACAGAATCGTATCGAATCTGTATTTCACGAAATTGCCAAATCCGTTTTGGACCTAAAAAATGTGCAACTAATCATCTCTCTTGGCGGTGGTGGAATTGACTTAAAAAATAAACTTCCCGGCGATGCGATCATTGTAGACAATGCTCCCCAGCTCGATCTCATAAAACGCGCCAGCATTGTTATCACACACTGCGGAATGAATACCACCATGGAAACTCTAACCATGGGCAAGCCCATGATTTGCTTACCGGTTACTAACGATCAGCCATCCATTGCCTCTCGTGTGGAGTGGATCGGCGCAGGAATTGCCATCCGCAAAAAACCCAAAGCCACTAAAATAAAAGATGCCATAGAAAAAATCCTGGCAGATGATTCCTATCGCAGATGTGCTAAAAAGGTACAAGAAGAAATTGCCGAATTAAATAGCCTCGAGAGCGCTTCAGAAATTATCGAAAGCCTCATGAAAGAAATATAAAAATTCTTATTCACCTATACCTATAAATATTTATGATATAGTAATAATTACAGGG
>JABSQK010000323.1 GCA_013215875.1 Lentisphaeria bacterium | reverse complement strand
GAGAAAATTTTTCCGTCTTGAATGAGCACATAGTACCGTGCTTCAAATCCCAGGTCGTGATCGATGCACTGTTCATTCTGCCAGTTCCACAAACCGCCTTTGTGCCCGAGCAATGCTTTAATCTGTTCGGCCCAATCCGCATCGGGGCCCTGTATTAACGCCAGCGTTGCTGTGCTACCATCTTTTAGTTTTACTTGATCTAGTTCTGTATACATTGCTTTCCTATTTTCTTTCCAGAAACTATAGCTGAATCCGGGCAAATCAATCTTTCCAAGAAGAGTGGCCATGCATTCAGTTTTTCGAATTTACCTGAACATGGTTTTGATATTTTAGCTAGCCGTGCCATCTTGCAAGATAAATAAAAAAGACGAACAGGGTAATTTTCGCATGTCTGAAACATTTGATGTTATTATTGTTGGCGGTGGTGGCAGCGGCCTGGCCACTGCAGTGAGCGCTGTGGAAAACGGCTTGTCCGTATTGGTCTTGGAAAAGGAAGCGCACTTGGGCGGTACTACGGGAATTGCTGTCGGGTCTATTTCTGCCAATGGTACATCCATACAAAAAAAAGCAGGTATTACTGACAATCCCGATGACCAGGATGAAGACATCGGCAAGTTTTCTCCAGCAGGGTTGGAGGAACGCAACAATGCTGAACTGCGTCGTTTTTTTACGGAGCACAATGGCGAAACATTGGAGTGGTTACAGTCTATGGGCTTGGTTTTTCACGGGCCGAACCCGGAACCGCCAAACCGTGTAAACCGCATGCACAATGTAGTACCCAATGCACGTGCATATATCATCACATTGCAAACCCGCTTTATGAAACTCGGTGGCACGATAAAACTAAATGCCCGCGTTACGGAGTTGCAGCGCGATGGCAGTCGTATCAGCGGTGTTGTGATTTCTGGCGAAGCTGGCAAGCAATCATTTAATGCCAAGCGCGGGGTTGTTCTCGCTGGGGGTGATTTCTCCAGCAGTCCGGAGATGATTGCTAAATACAAAGGCGAAGAATATGCCAGTATCGAAGGAATCAATCCGCATGCCAATGGTGACGGGCAAAACCTCGCCATAGAAGCCGGCGCAAAAATGGTCAACATGGATGTTACCTATGGTCCGGAGTTTCGCTTTATTCCACAGGAAGGAAAAACCTTTATACAGTTAATACCTGTCTCTGGTCCTATCGCCTGGCTCATGGGAAAAGTCATGCCACTTATTCCCGATAAAATGATCAACGCCTACATCAAACGCTTACTCGTCTCCTGGCAGCATCCGGAAGATGCTCTTTTTGCTGATGGGGCAATTCTCATAAACCAAAATGGCGAACGTTTTTGTAATGAAAACGAATCACCCGAGCGGGAAATAAAATTGGGCAAGCAGCCGCAAAAAATCAGCTATGTTTTGATGGACAAACGGCTGACGGATAAATACAGCGAGTGGCCACATTTTATTTCGACTGCACCGCAAATTGCCTATGCCTATACCAAAGATTATCTCAGCATTCGGCCCGATATCGCCTGTGCTGGCAAGAGCCTGGATGCAGTTTGTGATACCCGTAAAATTCCCGTGGATACGCTTCGCAAAACGATCGCTGATTACAACAGCTATGTTGCAGGCGAAAACAAAGACGCCTTTGGCCGCAATGGCGATACGAATCCTATTCAAGAGGGCGAGATGGTGCTTCTTGGCCCGGCGAAAGCCTACTTTACCATGACCGAAGGTGGTGCATTGGTGAATACATCATTGGCTGTTCTCGATGAAGATGAGACCCCCATTCCCGGTCTTTTTGCTGTTGGTCAGAATGGGCTTGGCGGGCAGATTATCTGGGGCCACGGTTTACATATTGGCTGGGCCATGACCAGTGGCAGAGTCCTTGGAAAACTTTTAGCAAAAGCTTAAATGCCGAAAAGAAGCAGAACTTGCTCTGTATAGCCTGTGAAGACGGTGTATAGTCTGAGCTAACAAACTGAGTATTAGTTGTTCAAATTATTAAAGACAAAAATTGGTCCAATAGAATAAGGCCAAATTGCAGGAGATTTATTATGCCCCATGACAAGGCAGCACTTTTAGAGGAATTTGACCAAGAAGGGTTTCTGATTTTTGATGATGTATTGGATGCCGATCTGATTGCTGAAGCGAGTGATCATGTAACCTGGCTCGCAAAGAAAAATCCCGACAAACGCCCGGAACAATTGGGCCATACCTTAATGACTCACGATCCATTCTGGGTGCGCCTGGTTAGTGATGATCGCCTACTGGATATTGCCGAAATGTTTATCGGACCCGACATTGCCTTGTTTGCTTCTCACTATATCAGCAAGCCAGCTCGTACAGGTATGCCGGTTCTATGGCATCAGGACGGGAGCTACTGGCCGCTGGAACCTATGGAAGTTGTTACACTGTGGTTGGCAGTCGATGACTCCACACCGGAGAATGGCTGCATGCGCGTGATACCGGGCACACAGAAATCCAAGAT
>JABSQK010000322.1 GCA_013215875.1 Lentisphaeria bacterium | reverse complement strand
CTTACGACGAATCATGAGTCATCCGGCAAACAGAATACATGAGCTCCTGCCGGATGAATGGGCAAAAATACGTAACGAAAAAAACACGCAGAATTAAAGCAAGACTGTAAAACAATCACCGCTTACTTTAATATGAAGAACCGCGACGATATGACCTGCCTGCACAGCTGCTTTGTATTTATATATAGATGTATTTGTAAGTACAAATTTAGGTATTTCACCTACATAATCTTCAGACCATATTTTCATTTTCTTAAAATCTCTGGGTAATCCAATAAAATGAAATAATTGTATCGTATCCATTATACTGCGCTAAAATATCTTCAAGCTTTTTAGATGTTAGCATATCTCCCATCATCATGGCCATAGCTTGTTTGTCTTTTTTACCCGGTTTTGAACCCCATAGGTGCGTAGCAATAATTTTGACTTTACCTATAAGCGCTTTTTTAAACACCTCAGTGGTTGCCTTTTCATGCATTATTGAATATTTACTGTTAGGAGGTCGCCTTATTATCAGAAGTGCTTTTTTACCTTTAAGAGTTTCTGCCACATATTTGCCAAAGGTACTATAGGCGATGTGTTGATAGCGAAGGTGTTTTTTGATTATCGCATCTGTTTTTGCTTTATCCTGGGAAAAAATTGCCGTGCATACAAGCATGGAAATAAGAAATTTGAAACTCAAAGTATCACTCCAATCAATTAATTTTTACGAATATACATTAAGGAGAAGGTGCCCGGATTGATTGTTGAGAGACTGAAAATCCCCCCAAATCACAAAATGGTAATAAGCTATTATTATTACTCTTTCGCAAATAAATTAGGGTATTCTTTGTGTAAAGTTTCAACATTTTTCGGAGTGATGATGATATAACGGGAATCGAATGCTTCTTGAGAATCTTTCGGAATTTCAGCATCATAATCACTACCCGGTTTTGTCGCTAGAGTTGAGACGAAATGACCTGCGGCTATGCCTGGTTTATAATCACGAAGCGATGAATTTATTAAAACAAATTGTGGAATTTTACCGTCATAATCATCACTCCAGTATTTCATCTCCTTAAAGTCGCGGGGCAAACCGATAAATGATATAATTAAATCATAGTCAGAAAAATTACTTATAATATCATTAAATATTTTTGTTGTAAATTCTGCCCCCTTTGACAATCTCATATTTTCTGGAACATTCCCCATTTCAGCAAATGGCGCCCATTCATATGTGTCAATAATCTCAATATTTCCGGAAATCTGCGCTTTGAATTCTTCTATTGAATACTTGTGGCTATTCTGTGCCCTTTCACCCGACTCTGGTTTAATGTGAATTATTAATGCTTTTTTACCTTTTTGTTTTTCCGCGACATGTTTACCAAAGATATTATGTGAAATTTGTAGATAACGATCGTTCTTGGAAATCATATTATCAACAGCGATACGGTCCTTTAAGAATAATGTAAAAACCGCTGAACTAATTGCCAAGCCGAAACATAGCACTGCAAATAAAATGGCGACAACTCGTCCCCACATTTTGCCTTTAGATTTGTATTGAATGTTTGCCCAGATCATAACGATCGCACAAATTACCATTGGTATAATAAATTTCAGTTCCATACTATTTATCCTTTAATTATATTAAAAATTATGGCAACATGACGCTAAAAAAATGATCATTGCCAAATACTAAAAAAGACATCACACTAAGATGATATCTTTAAACTATTCAATTTAGAAATTATTATTTTGAGTTCTCAAATAATGTCCCGAATTCCTTATGCAATTCATTTGCATTCTCTGGTGTAACAATGATGAATCGGCTATCAAATGCTTCTTTAGGATCATCAGGAATTGGCGCCTTATAATCGTAACCCTTCGGTTTATGGTGAAGAACCGCGACTATGTGATTCGCTAATATAGCAGGTTTGTATTCGTATATGGATGTATTGCTTAGTACAAATTTGGGTATTTTACCATCATATTCATCAGTCCAGTATTTCATTGACTTAAAATCATAGGGCAATCCGATGAATGAAATTACGACATCGTAATCGTCAAAATTACCTAATATCTCTTCAAATTTTTCAGCTGTTAGCATATCTTCCATCATACCCATCATCGGTGGTCCGTCGCGATTTGACTTTGGGCCCCACCTATATGTATCGATGATCTCAACTTTACCTTCTAGTTCCTTTTTAAATTCTTCTATTGTTGCCAAATCCCTTTTCATGGAATATTCACTGCTTTGAGTTTTTCCAATTAAAAGAATGGCTTTTTTACCATTCAGGCTTTCAGCCACATGTTTACCAAAAGCCTGATGAGCTATTTGTTGGTAGCGAAGTTCTTTATCTTGAATAACAGAACCTTCACATTTGTCTGCAAACATCATAGTATAAACCAATGACAGAACTGCCATAGCACACGTTATGAGTCCAAACAAACCTGCTACAGGACGTCCCCACATTACCCCTTTTGATTTAAACTGATGATGTGCCCAAATCATGATAATGCCACTGACAATCATCGGTATAATAAATTTAAGATCCATGGTAAAATTCCTCTACATTATGAATAGTTGCGTATAAGATAGCAAATAGATGCTTTAAAACAAGAAATTTGTCGAAATTTTCATTTCGTTTTGGAAGATGCTACATAAATAAAAGCAAGAAAACCGCCTATTAATTTAGTAAGAATCACTGGTAATGTATCCTGATAAAATAAATACAATCTGTTATCATGCCCTTCAGTTGCAATCACATTTATAATCTTCACGCCAAAAAATACAGCAATCCAAACAAGAACCATTGAGCATGCACCACCAGTTAAAATCATCATATTTCGTGTGGTCCATTCACTGATACGTGCCGATGGGTGGCGCTCAAATGCCGGGCCTAAGCGTCTGCGTCTTAATAATGACATTAGTTACTTACCTTTGTTCTTATGCAACACTACTCCTAAAGTTACCATCACACTACTACAACTAAATTAAATTGCTATTTAAATTCAGCCGATTCTGGCACCTGTTATTCCGGAGTTTCTTCTACTTTTTCTATATCTTCTTTGGGTTTTTTCTTCTTAAATATTGTGCGTATACCATCAACGATTTTGCTTGCCCCTTTTCGAATTCCCTTTACAGTACGACCCACACCAGATTTCAACTTGCCCTTTTTCTGGGTAAGTTCTAGCGCCGAACGCTTATTCACCAGCTCAAATATTTGCATATTCACATGTCGAAACATCGTATCCGGTGAATCAATATCTCCCAGATTATTTAATTCGAAGTTTTCTTCAGATAAAGCCAATTTTTCTTTCAGCTGATCACTTTTAACATGGATTTTTATTAGCTTTATTCTAAATTTATTAATTTCTATACGCTTGTATTTTACGTCATCAATTTTTTTGTCTAACTCCTTAAGACTGTTCAAATATAGCTTAGTGTTTATATCTTTCTTTTGTTCATAATTAATATGAAGCGCTTCAATTTTCACCGTATCGATAAGCACAGAATTTGAAAAGAATGAGGACGGCTTCAATTTGAATGTGATTTTCTTTGCATTAAATAGAAATTTATCAGAAAAGTTAGGGCTATTGTTCATTCGCAAATTTGTAATTTCGCAATTACCAGATATAGGGTTAACTGAGACATTGCCAACTTCGATTTTATGTCCCAATATACGATAGCCTTCAACTTCAATCGCAGATTTTACGGCACTGCTAAAATAAAAGTAACTTACAACATAGCCTGTAATGACAATTGCTATTACAGATGGCAGGATAACTTTGAGAAAATATTTCATCAATGTTCGGATAAGAGTTTATAGACATTTGCAATATCAGCGGTATCGAACAATTTACTTCTTAAATCATCATTTCTCACAATCCATGTGATACGCTGAAGAATATTCAAATATTCAGATTGGTTTTTGCTAACACCCATCATAAAAAACAGGTGCACAGGCCCTGAGTCAGGTGCGCCATAATCGATCCCTTCTTTCGAGCGGCCCACGATCATGAATGTTTCCTTTATTGTAGAAAGCCGCGCATGTGGAATAGCAATTCCCAGTCCCATCGCAGTACTTGACTCATCTTCTCTTTCATTCAATTTGAGATATAAAGCATCTGGATTTGATAGCAGTTTAAGTTTTGCAACACGGTTGGTCAATTCACGAAGAAGTTCTTGACGTGTGCTACCGGACAGCTCAACAACTTGACCTTCATTTAAAATTTTAGAAATGTTTATCATATGGAAACAAAAAAGGACTTCACCCTAATGTATAAGATGAAGCCCTTCAAAATTACTTTTTTTTTATGGAAGACCCAGAATTTTAATAATTTCAACATTCTGGTACAAGACATATCCTAGCAGTCCTGATGTAATGAGGGATGCAACCATGTAAAATATATCCGCTCCGGTGGATTGAGCTGCTGCTGGTGCAACAGGGGCAGCTTGCCGCTGTGGAGCCTGTTGAGCACCTTCCTGAGGTTCAGGCGCCTGGCGTAGTTTAAGCGTCTTTTTCTGCGCTCCAGAAGATGTCTGTTTGACTGTGTCACCAGGAGCTTCTGCACCGGGTTGGGTTTGTCCAGGTCCGGGTGCTTTAATTTTAAGCGTACCGCCTGATTTACCTGTACCCTGGTCAGCTGTACCACCTGCACCGGCTGGCGCTTTGATTTTTAGCGTAGAACGAGGGCTGTGATCTGTCACTGCAGGAGCCTGAGTTTCAGTACTCACCTTCAGTGTAGGTCTGGCAATTGATTCTGTTTTTGTCTCAACTCCAGGTGCTTTAATTTTCAAGGTACGTTTTGATGTATCTGCAGCCGGAGCCTGTGTTTCGCCACCATCACTTGGTCGCACACGCAGTGTCTGACTTGAAGTCATCATATTCTTAAATTGTTTCTTCTGCTCCTTAATCACCTTAATATTAACAGTATCCGTATTATCAGGATCCGCTTCAGGTGCCCCGGTGCTGTCAGCACGGAGTCTTTTTAAGTTGGCAGTATCAGTATCGCGGCGACGTGTAGGGTCTACAATTGCTGGCGCATTACTTGTTTCTTCAGCATCAGCAGGTGTTACCTCTGTCGTTGCATCTTTACGCAAAGTTAATTTCTTATTTGCTTCCTCTTCCCCTTCGTTCGGGACAGGTAAATTTTCATCGGACATCTTTTAGATTCCTCCATAAAAAGTAAAAAAATTACACATTTTATCTCTATTTATTACACATTACAGTTATTCCGAGCATATTGCAAGTTGATTCTTGAATATTTTTAAACGACTTATACAGGCACAAAAAAGGGTATTTTATTGATCATGAAAAATCGACAGATCAGCGGGAATCTGCTTTCCCTTGCTTTTTACGTTTTTTTTCTGCTATTTTTGATTTTTCCCCTTTATTCTATTATTAAAGAGGGCTTGTCAATTGCCTATATAAAGGAGGTTTTCGGCACCCCCTTTTACCTCTCAGGTATGCGTAACAGCCTGGGAATCGCAATTGTCAGCTCTCTTCTCACCATCTTGATCGCATTCCCATTAGCTTTTGTATCAAGCCGCTATGATTTTCCCTTCAAAAAGATGACACAGCTGCTTATATTGCTCCCCCTCATTCTACCACCCTTTGTAGGCGCTTTGGGCTATGAACAATTTTTTGGTCAAACAGGCGTTTTAAATACCCTGTTAATCAACTGTGGTATTTTGGCGTTCGACCAACCTATCGACTGGCTGGCAAAAGGACGTTTCTGGGTGGTTTGCATGATAGAAGCATTTCATCTTTACCCCATCCTTTACTTAAATCTTCTGAGTTCAATGCAGGCGATAAACCCTGCTTTTGACGATGCTGCACGAAGTTTAGGCAGTTCACCCTTCAAGCGCTTCAAGGAAATCACCCTGCCGCTCATGAAGGGCGGATTTTTCAGCGGCCTGACGATCGTGTTTATTTGGAGTTTTACTGAGCTTGGCACACCTTTAATGATTGGCTACAATACAGTAATCCCGGTACAAATATTCAATGGTATCACTGAATTGGGCTCGAATCCATTGCCTTACACTTTGGTTTTAATCATGCTGCTATTTGTCTTCATACTCTACCTCATAGGCCATGGTTTATTTGGCAAACATTATGGCGCTGATCAGAAAATGACATTTTCCAGTACACCGCAAGAATTAAGCGGGGCAAAAAAATATATCCCACTTGCCCTCTTCCTTGTAGTCACATTGATCGCTGTTATCCCCCATATTTCCATTAGCTTGATGTCGGTATCGCAAAACTGGTACTCGACACTTTTACCGAGCGCATATACCAGTCGTTTTTATGAACAATCCCTCAGTCACAGTTATGTCATCCCCAGTATATTTAACAGTTTAAGTTTCAGTATTTCTGCAACACTACTTTGTTGTATAATTGGCGTTACCCTTGCTGTTGTAGTGGAGCGGGTTAAACCGGCTGGCTACCAACTTCTTGATACCCTGGGTATGATGCCGCTTGCCATACCCGGGTTAATTTTGGCATTTGGCTATCTCAGTGTTTCCACTCGTTATGACTTCCTCAAGGCATTTTTGGATCCATTTAAAAACCCGACTATGCTGTTG
>JABSQK010000321.1 GCA_013215875.1 Lentisphaeria bacterium | reverse complement strand
TAAACGCAATCTAAGTTGGGGTGCAGGCCCACGTGCCGGGCAATACCTCGTGCTGGCTGCCAAAGCCTGGGCCGCATTGGATGGCCGTATAAATGTCTGCTGTGCTGATGTTCGGCAACATGCACATGCAATCTTAGCTCATCGTATCTCATGTAATTTCCATGCGGCGAGTGAAGGAATCGACACCCCGGGGATCATCGAAAAACTCTTCGAAGCAGTGCCGGAACCCGATAGTATTTAAGCGGATTATTTATGGCTGAAAAGCATTATCATTATCTGCCTGCAGAAACTCTCGATAGCTTAAAAAATATAGAGCTCATTGCTCGTAGCATGGTTGAGGGCAGTATGACCGGTCTGCATCGCTCGCCGTACCACGGCTTCTCATCGGAATTTTCTGAGCACCGGAAATATTGTCCTGGAGATGCTGTGCGTCATGTGGACTGGCAGGTCTATGGCAAAACGGATCGTTATTATGTAAAGCAGTACGAAGAGGAAACCAATACACGCAGTTATGTTGTGCTTGATACGTCGGCATCCATGTCACTCGGAAAAGACAAACATCACAAACTCAATTATGCCTGCTACCTTTCTGCTGCATTTATATACCTGATGCAGCGCCAGAAAGATGCTGTCGGCTTGTTTACCTACAGCGATAAAGTCGATAACTATTTTCCTGCCCGTACGACTCGATTGCACATGCTCTCGCTGCTGTCGCACCTGGAAACCATTACACCCAGCGGCCAATCCAGAGCTGCAGGCTGTTTTCACCGCATCGCAGAAGAAGTGCAGCGACGCTCCATTGTAATTATCTTTTCAGATTTTTTTGATATGGAAGAAGATTTCATCAAAAGCCTGCAGCATTTTCAATACAAAGATTGCGAGGTAATCCTCTTCCAAGTACTCGATACCCTTGAACATGATTTTCCCTATAAAGGGTTGATCGAATTTAAAGATCTTGAGACCAGTGAAATCATTGAAGTCGAAAGCGATGATGTGCGAAATTTTTACTTAAATGATCTTAAGAAGTATGTCGATGATATGAAGCTTATCTGCAATCGCATGAATATTAGTTACGAAACCCTAAGTACGGGTACGGCCTTCGAAAAAGCATTGTTGGCCTATTTTCATAAACGCGAACGGATGTTCTAAATGGAGTTTGCCAACAGCCTCTTTCTTTGGGGATTGCTTGCCGTACCCATTCCCATACTTCTACATCTTTTTTTCAAACGACGAAAAACCAAGGTCGACTTTTCCACACTGCAATTCTTTAAGGAACGCCGGCGCTTCCTGGCACACCGCAGACGCTTGAGAGAAATTCTTCTGCTGCTGATTCGTACCTTGATCATTCTATGTATTGTACTTGCCTTGGCACGCATCCTCCTGCAAAATGTGCCGTATCAGATAGGTGGAAAAACCGATGTGGTTATTATTATTGACGACAGTTTGTCGATGGGCAGAAAATTACCCAGTGGTAAACGAGCCTTTGATCTGGCACTCGAAAAGGCTGGCGAAATACTCGCGACCCTCAAGGAAGGCGATGCGGCAGCGCTCATTTTTCTCACAGGCAAAGATGGTATCGATCTCACTCGAAAAAAAGAATTGATCCAGCAGATACTGGATAAGAGCAGTGTGAGTGGTGCAGCAGGTAGTTTTGCGGCATCCATCAAACAAGCCGAATCCTGGGTCGGGCGCTCACAAAGCCCAAACCGTGAAATATACCTCATTAGCGATTTTCAAAGCAACCAGATGCCGGATAAAAAATTGCCGGATACGGATAAGAATATTCACTATTTTTACTTACCCATATCCGGAACAGATGAAAATGTTTATGTTGAGAAAGTCGAGCTCTCGACAAAACCAAAGATTGTTAATCAAGCACTGTTTGTTCCTTATAGCATCAGCAATGATATGAGCGCCAGAGACTGCAGCAGTACCCGCTCCTTTAATAGCACCTCTTATTGCTGAAAACGCGTCGTTCGAAAAGCCAACGACTTTAGGTACACCTTCTTTAAGTGCATCACTAATGCGATCACTCGTATCGGCAAAACGCTCAGCAACTATGTTCGCTCCTTTAGCGACACCCAAAGCAAT
>JABSQK010000320.1 GCA_013215875.1 Lentisphaeria bacterium | reverse complement strand
TGCGATCGTTGCCAGCGGATACTCAACCGCCCCAGTTATGGCAGACCATAGTGCCTACGGATTCTCAGGGGTATTACAAAAACCATACCCAATAGATGATCTACTAAAAGAAATCGATAATCTACTTTAAATCTCTGTCCACAGCTACCAATATATGCCTCCGGCGGTTTAAGCCCCTAGTGCTTGGTAAACTGCAAGTTTACGAGCATGTAAGCATCTTTAAGGCCGGAGTCGGCCTTAAAGATCCCCAATTGCTTATGCTTGCATAAGCATGTGGTTCGCGCGTTTCATGCAAAGCATATATAAACGCTGGGGATTGAACGCTGCGCTCGAGCACTAGGCTACTGCCTTCGACCCGTCTTTGCTCACAAGTTCGCTGCTGTAACACTTACTGATCTTATCACTGTTCCTACTTTATCAAAGATAAATGTCGATGAGACATTTTCTTCTTAGTAAAAATTGGAGAGTTCAGAGATGGACACCCATCTCTGGCCGCCGGAGGCATAATTGTGATCTTTCTTTGTGGCTTGTTAGAGCTATACTCATGAGCTATTAAAAAGGGAGAAATATTATGATTCGGTTATTATTTGTTAGTGTCATATTTTGTATGTCGTTTGTTGTGGCTGCGGTCGATTTCAGTCCTAAGTATACTACGATAAAAGTTGGGGGTAAGGATCGAAAGTTTGGCTACTATGTGCCTGCGTCTTATGATAAAAAGAACCCTACTCCATTGTTGTTCATGTTTCATGGCTTGGGTGGCAATATCAGTGAAAAGAGTGGTGGATCTGCGGAAAACAGTTATTACGGATGGCAGACGACTGCCCATAAGAATGGATTCATTGTTCTCTTCCCCGATTCCCTACAAGGCAAATTCGGTAAGCACTGGGATATCCCAATGAATGGTAGGGGTAAGTCCAAAGATTTGAAGTTCATCGATGCCTTGCTGAAGTGGTCAAAGAAGAATTACAACATTAGCAAGACTCAGATCTTCACCACGGGACATTCCTATGGGGCCTACTTCAGCTACTATGTCGCCCGCTGGCGCAGCAAGGATATCGCTGCATTTGGTGAACACTCCGGTGGCTTAAAAATGGGTGGTATACTCACCGTCGCAAAAGTGCCCAGAGGAAAACCCAAACTGAACGCGATCCTACTACATGCGCGCGGTGATGGTATTGTAAAGTACTCCAGTACACAAGCGTTATACGATCAACTCAAGAAAAGTAAACACACTATCTACGAAGATGGGGTTGGTAAAGACGGCATTATCGAAGTCGACGGTTGGGGTCCGCAAAAACATCGCTACCGCCTCAAACACAATCAGACCCAATGGGACTTTTTCATGAAAGTCGCCCCAGGCAAGAAAAAGAAGAAGTAGAGAACAGCTCTATGTCCTCCCGGACAGGGGTCCCGAAGCGGGACAGCAATTTCCCGAAGCGTGACGTCTATTTAATGTCCTCCCGGACAGGGGTCCCGAAGCGGGACATCACTTTAATGACTTCCGCTTCGCGAAAGCCATGGTTTTCCCTGGGACCGCTGAGCTCCAGCTCGGCAAAATCTCTATGTTTTCCTGGGTACGCGCCCGGGGGGCAATCAACTCCCCGCATATTAGTTCCTATCTTCCCAGACAGGGGTCCCTAAGCGGGACAGCAATTTACGAAGTAAAAGCGTAAGCTTCACAACTGCAGCTCCGCTGCTCCTGGTTTTGTAGAACATGTATATCGTTCACTGCTTCTTTCTTGAAGCTTCTATTTTCTTCAACTCATTATCAAAATCGCTTTGAAAAAGACGATCTTGAATAATTCGGTATTTTTCAAATTCACTTTCAGCGTGAGTCTTAGCCAGTTCGGCTGTAACTCTACCAGCATCCTGTAGAATTTCACGATCCCAGAGTTTGAGAAATCCACTCAAGCGTTCTTCCCAGTCCTCCATGGTCATGGGAATATTGCGCATGGCTTGCATTTCTGCCATATCTAAATAAGCCGAAACAATTCGCTGCATTTGCCCAAGCTCAAATTCAGAGAGGTAGTTCTTGGCGATAGATACATCATAGTTGTGTATTTTCCCGTTGGGTGCACCCTCCCAATTACTCAGGCCCATGTTCTCTTTTTTATGGTCAGCACGATCAACAATAATTTCCGCTGCAGTATTGCCATGGATTGCATAATGCATCTTATTTTGAACCGCAGCAAAAAAGCGCTTAGTCGTTGTAGCAGATGAGTCATAATCAAGTGCGCTTGCATAAATATCGGTAATCTTCTGGTAGAACTTACGTTCAGAAAGACGGATTTCCCGTATTTTTTCTAGCTGTCGTTCAAAGAATTCATCTGTCAAATTACCACCATTTTTGAGACGTTCGACATCCATAGTCCAGCCCTGAATGGTATAGTCTTTGACAATTTGAGTGGCCCATTTGCGAAACTGTACTGCACGTTCATTTTCAATCTTAAAGCCAACAGCGATGATGGCCTGTAAATTGTAATGTTTAGTATTATATTTTTTGTCATCGGCAGCAGTTATTAAGTATTTCTTAATAACTGATTCACTCTCCAACTCGTTATCTGAAAAAATCCTTTTTAAGTGCTGATTTACGGCTGATACTGTCACATCGTAAAGCGTAGCCATCAATTTTTGTGTCAACCAAATATTTTCATCTTCATAGCGCATTTCCACACTATCTTCGGAACTCCCACCTGATGCAGCAAAACTTAGGTACTCCGCTGCTGATGAACGAAGCACAGACATCTTCTTTTTATCTTTCTTATTTGCCATACAAATTCCTACACATTTCTTGGCCCTTATATACTTTGGATTGTCCCCTAAGATACAAGCATCTTGCTCATATTTCAAGGTAAGTGATGCTCTAACAAAACACACCATATCCTACCCGTACTAGGGTCCCGAAGCGGGATAGCAATCACTTTGTCCTACCCGGAGTCTCGAAGCGAGACAGCAGCAGTGAGGAACGATCAAAGCGAGCCAAGGCGAGAGCGTTAGCGGCAATTCTCCCGAAGCGGGACGTCCCCCTAGTGCTTGGTGAGATGAAATATCACGAGCATGTAAGCTAGGTTTAATGACTTCCGCTTCGCGAAAGCCACTTGGGTTCTTTACCATGTAGATTTCAAGATCATGTAGATTTTTTTCCTGGGACCGCCGCAGCTCTTCCCGCGACTTGCAGTAGCTATGCTGAGTGGTTGTTTCCAAAATGGAAACAACCACTTGCTCCTGAAGTTCACCCGAGTGTAAGCGCTTCGCGCTTACACTCAATTGGGGATTCTTAAGGTGGACTCCCACCTTAAGCCGTCGGAGACTGACGAAGTCAGAGTCAAAGACAAGGCAATCTTTGTGGAGCTTGCGATTTTAATCTAAATCTTATTCCTGGGATAAGGCCTTAAGCCCAAAAGCATTTCAGATTTTTCAGTGAGCGGCTTTGCGGCCAATTCACTATCCGTGTACTCAGCGAGATTGCTAACAACCAGGTCGTAGACATCCTGTCGGCTTTGGCTGGTATCAATTTCCACACATTTATTTGAGCTCTTAAAGAGTTCAACTGTGGGCAGAGTCTCTGTCTTGAAGGTATCGAATCTCCGTTTCACGACATCAATATTATCATCACTTCTACCCGTGAATTTGGCGCGACCCAAGATGCGCCCTTCGAGAACGGGATAGGGGCACTCAAGGTACAACATTTTAGGGAGCTCAGCATCTCGGCCGAAGATCTCGTACCACCCATCCATATTACTTAGAGATCTGGGAAATCCATCCAGAAGGAAGTTCTTCTTTCCTGTCGTTCTGGTAATTGTCTCCATCGCATTCTTGAGCAAAGTCACGATAATTTCATTGGGCACCAACTCGCCATCAGTCATGTACTGTTCGATGATGGCGGCTGTCGAAGCACCAGATTCACGCTCCTTGCGAAGAAGATCACCGGTGGATAAATGTGTCCAGCCAAGTTGAGCTTCGGCAAGCTCGCACATGGTTCCCTTTCCAGCACCCGGTCCACCAAGAACAAAGACAACGTTTGGTGCAGGACAAGGCTTCCTTGGGTCATAGTAGTGAAGTACCAGCTTAGGGGCAGGTGCGACGCCCTTTTTATAGACATGCCATTCTTTGTCAGTGGGCGGCATCGGGGACTTGGATGTGATGTCATATGCCAGATGTCCATCGAGCCGACAAATACGCCATGAGGTATAGCTATTGGAATATGAGAGCGATGGGCTTCTTGCGGATTTTCCATCAGCGCGATCCCATGCCATTTTATCGTTCCAGTAACCGAGGCTTGATTCGGTTCCGGATTCAGATTCGACAGGAGGCGCAGTTGAAGGAACGAAAAGCCCATCTACTTCAGGAATTCCAGCTCCAGAGACTTCAAGAAAAAAGGTGTTTGGCTTAACGTGATTTGCTTGATCCATATTCTTATTCATTCATTTTCCTTAGTCTATATTGGAACTGAGTCGATCTATCTAATAACGCCCAAAAAGTAAGCGTGATTACGTCTATCCGCCTGTGGAGGAGATTCAATGAGATTGATGGAATTATTTCCTATTATTAGAAAGATCACTATGCCGGGGATTTACCTGAAGCCCTTTGTCTCCGACGGTATAAGATAGGTGTCTATCTTATATATCTCCATTAATGACTTCCGCTTCGCGAAAGCCACTTGGGTTTTTTACCATGTAGATTTTTTAGATCATGTAGATTTTTTCCTGGGCGCGCCGCAGCTCCAGCTCGGCATAAACACCCCTCACATTAGTTCCCTCAGGCCGAAGGCCGTAACCTCAGCGCAGCGTCACCTTTCTTTTAGTCCCTCAGGCCAAAGGCCGTCACCTCAGCGCAGCGTAGCCTTTCTTTTAGTTCCTCAGGCCAACGGCCGTCACCTCAGCGCAGCGTAACCTTTCTTTTAGTTCCTCAGGCCGAAGGCCGTAATCTCAGCGCAGCGTTACCTCAGCGCAGCGTCACCTCAGCGCAGCGTCACCTCAGCGCAGCGTTACCTCAGCGCAGCGTTACCTCAGCGCAGCGTTACCTCAGCGCAGCGTCACCTCAGCGCAGCGTTACCTTTAAGTAAAGATTTTAGTCGATAAACCGGAATTCCGCTAGCCCCAAGTTTTAAGGCCCATTTCAGATCGA
>JABSQK010000032.1 GCA_013215875.1 Lentisphaeria bacterium | reverse complement strand
TGAATGCTAATGATACTACGGATTTTGGTACCTGTGTACTAGAGACCGATATTCTTGGTGATATAAAGGAAGTCGCGAGCTCCCATTATGGTGACAGTGAATATATCGCATGGATGGACAATTTGTCAATTGAGATTGAGGATTCTGTAAAATTTAGGTGATAAAAATTCTGCATGCGATAATCACTCTGATTATTTGCATAATTATTCCGGGGATTTGCTGCTTTCGCACAAGAATACGATTCGCGGGAATCTTACGCTTTTACTTCGTAAAGAGCTTGGGGAATGAGGGATTCTTCGGGATTAACCGATTTTCTAAAAGGTGTGATTGGATTGATGTCAGCGGGCTTGGTTGTAGGAAAATAACTCGCTGTTTTTTGTGGTAAGTTTATCTAAGCGTTTTGACTGAGCACGCTCTAAGCCATAGGCTTCTGCTGCTACGGAGCGTACAAAGGACTCACAACCGAGTATTAAGCCACTGGAAAAATGACGCACTTTTTCATTTGATTCAATATCAAAAATGCTCGACCTCCCCTGCTCTACTTTCTCAACTGCCCCATGCCAATCTTTCTCGGCATGTTCCCACCCTGGTACGCGCTTATCCTGATACGACATGGTGCGTTGCATGGATAAGGAAAACTTCTCGGCAATACGAGACCAGTCCCAATCGGGATGCCCAATAGAACGGCTTAAGTGCTTTCGTAAGGGTTCATCAAACATACAAATACCCGTACGTTTCCAGAAGCCCCAAGTACTATGCTTGTAGTCACCAGGGTCCTTTACCATCTTGGCACGCACGGGATTAAGCTCCACATACTTTGCACAATTCCATAAGGCTAAATCGCCTTCCAGAACTACGCTCTTAAAGCGCCCTCCCCAAAGTGAGCCACGACGATGATGATGGTCGTTGTACCATGTGGTATACTGCTTTTGCAAGGCACTCATAAAGCATGAGAGATCACGCATCTTGCTGCGAGTGCTATCGATCTTAGCAAGCATCCATTCCGACGTTTCTACATCGCCATGGTAATTAAGGTCAGCTACTTTATCATTTTCTTCATAATACGTATTGTAGCGTTCCACAGTTGCTGGACGGCTGAGTATTTCTCCTGGTATATGAAAGATAATATGAAAATGATTGCCCATTATACAGTAGCTAATGATATCCACTGTGTAAAATGATGCGAGTTTACCCATAAGGTTAATAAAGAACTCTTTATCTGCATCGGTAAATGGGTATTCTTCAGGATCTCCAGTAATGCGGTTCATCACATGGTAATATGATCCTCTTAATTGTATTTTTATACGTGGCTGTCTCATTTAATCCTCCCAAGATTAGTTAGCGAGTAATACACTTAATAATATTAGCATTAATAAAGAAGTCAAGGGAGTCTTGCAAATTATGCGATAATCTGACTGTCACCATCGGGGAGCTCGCGATTCTCCAGTCTTGCTGGCCAAGCTTCATCTTTAAACGGAAATATTCCAGAGCCCGCGCTTTGTACCTTGCATGGTCAGGGACAAAATCTTCAGGAACGACAACGCACGGGAAAGGCAATGGATTATCTGTAATGAAAATGAGTTTTACCAGATCGGTTTGCAAATGCTTCATCGCATTGAAACTACGGCGAGCAGCCTCGACATTTGTCCCTTTGGTAACGACAAGAATGTAGAAACGTTTATACAACCTGGGTGTGAAAAGCTCTTTTTTGGTTACTGGCCAGATAAGCCCTAGAAATGCAAATACAGCCATTGGCATTGGAAAAAGCCAGGCAATTTTATAGATCACACTGTAATCCCACCACATGGGCGAGGCATCATCCCACCAGAGACCCATCCACATAGCTGTGAGGCCTAAAATAATAATGGCATGAAATATACGAATAGCTTAAACCCTTATGTGGAATTAAAAGTCATGTTTTTTGAAGAAAAGAAGCCCACGGTGAAAATGGTAAAATACATGGGCTTGCTCCTTATAGAGATATGGTCTAATAAATTGCTTATTTATCAAGAATGATATGATTTTCTGAAGGAAATGTATCTGTAACTTCATCATAATCTGGAAGATTAATCGCAGTATAGTTTGAAAGGTATTTTGTTATCCATTCATCGATTCCATCATTGTCCACATCATAACTCAAGAGAAATGCATCAGCGGCCACTTTTTCATAGATTAAATTAAAATCTTTATCATATGCTGTGATCCCATATACATTTTCACTGGAGTCCGGATCTTCATATGTTTCTACAATCGTGAGGAGATCCAAGTCATTATACTTGGTACTTGTTATGTGTGCATCTTTATCTGGTGTCAACGTAGTCTTATATTCATAGACTTCGGTAGGAGATGATCCACCTTCATGCATCCAGATGTCTACTTTTCTACCAACTTCGTCATTGATGAATGAGGCAAAATCCATTTTATTATTACCATCCCAATCACCGATTACTACGTTGCTGCCAATCATAAATGATTGCTTGTGAAAAACGACATCTTGATTAACTCGGTCTTCATTGGCATCATCATCTCTCATATTAACATCGGCTGGAAGAATATCGATACCGACCCATTCGCTGATTTTCTCTTCTCCATCAATAATATCAGTCCAACTGAAAACATGTTGGAATAGCAAATAATCCATGTCTCCGCCCTCAAAATTAGCGGCCTTAATGGTGAAATCTTCATGAAAATTACATTCATACTTAATCTTCATATATGGCCGGTATTCGTCTTCTGTGTTATCAGCAAGATACGCAAGATACTTTTTCATATGTTTATCATCAACGTTTTTATCTTTGCCATCTTTAACTTTTAGAATTTTTAGTTCAATGATTCGTGTATGAGTATAGTCTGCTCCTTCCCAGTCAAATTGCCAAGAAAGTGCCAATTCCCTTCTTTTGTCATCGCCACGGAAATTGCCCACTTCGAAATCCACACCAGTTGTGGCAATTGCCTCATTGATGATGTTTACAAATTCGTTATTATACCAGATGTAAACACGAATACTTGTGTAAGGCTGTCCCTCCCACACGAATTCACTGCTGAAAACGAAGTCTTCATCCTCATCATCAGTTAAATTTACAAATCTTATTTTACCTTTTATGCCAATATAATCCTTAAATATCTCTTCTTTGTCAGAATTATAGACTATCAATTGACCCTCA
This sequence comes from Lentisphaeria bacterium, assembly GCA_013215875.1. GTDB lineage: Bacteria > Verrucomicrobiota > Lentisphaeria > JABSQK01 > JABSQK01 > JABSQK01. The sequence continues at coordinate 14,553 of JABSQK010000032.1, read as the reverse complement.
TTAGGGTTATAAACCGGGATGTATTCACCTGCAATCGCAGAAAAAGTAAGTAAAATAATACTTAATAAAAAATTTCTTACCATAATTACCATTTTTGTTAATCCTTCTCTTAATATATATACTATAAAAAAATTGACGGTATTTAAAGGCTTTCTTTAAAAAAAAATAATATTTCTTGTAAAAAATTGTTTAAGGGCGTATGATACATGTTTTTTGCAGAACGAGGATAATATGTTAAATAAAGAGAAATGTGACCCAGAATTGGGTTTAGTGGTACAGAAGTACTTGATAGAGAAGGGTGTATCAACTCCAATGGTCGATACAGATTGTTTATCTGATAAAATTGCCTGTATAGAGGAGCATTTTAGCTCAATTATGCAGTGCCTTGGTCTGGATTTGACAGATGACAGCTTAGCAGATACACCAGTAAGGGTCGCTAAAATGTATGTAAATGAGATATTTTGGGGTCTGAATCCTGCAAATTTCCCTAAATGTACAGCAGTTGACAACAAAATGAACTACAATGAGATGGTTATTGAGCGTAATATCAATGTACAAAGCTTTTGTGAACATCATTTTGTCTCCATCGATGGCCAGGCAACCTTGGCCTACATACCTAAAGATAAGGTAATTGGGCTTAGTAAGTTGAACCGCATTGTTGAATTCTTTTCCCGGCGTCCGCAAATCCAGGAACGTTTAACAGAACAGGTCTTCCATACACTCACTTACATCCTCGAAACAGATGATATAGCGGTAACTATTGAGGCTAAACACAATTGTGTGATCTCTCGCGGTGTAGAAGACGTAAATAGCACCACAATTACCAATAAATTCGGTGGAAAATTCCAAAATGATATCACGCGGGCTGAATTTCTGAGATTTGTTACTCTCATTGATTAAATGCCAATTTAAGCACAATATTTGGTCAATTTCATTGAATTTCCCTTTCTGCTTAGTAAATTACAGGCAGTAATTTTACTATAGGAGGGCAAATGGAATTTTACGGAAATTGGTATTGTTTGTATACCAAAACCGGGCAGGAATCAATCGCCAAGAAAAATCTTGAAAATCAGGGGTTTCAGTCTTATCTACCCATGCGTATCAAGAAAATAAAAAAAAACCGGCGAATGGTTGAGAAACGGGTTCCTTTATTCCCTTCATACATATTTGCGTCCGTTCCGGATGAAGAGCTCACAAAATGCCGCTCGACTCGCGGTGTAAATTATCTTGTCTCATCAGATCAAGGTGCTTTAACAGTTTCTGCAGGAATTCTAAACGAAATTGAGGACCATTGTCCAAAAGGGGTTTTAGCAGAAATAGACGAATTTGTACCTGGTGATTCAGTTGAAATTATTGATGGTCCATTCCAGGGAACAGAAGCATTATTTAATACGCGTCTGACTGATAGCAACAGGGCTATTGTACTATTGCAAATTTTATCAAACACTATTTCTGCAGAAGTGGATTATGATTTACTTAAAAAAACACACTAGTTCAAAAAATTAAAGCACATTTTACTTACGCTTTATTCTAAAGAAATATCAATTTATCGACGAGGGAAATTAGGTGCAAACTAAACAATTCGATCCTAAGAGTGGTCGATTTTCATTATGCATCTAATGGTGCGGTAGCGTGGGAAAATTTATAAATTATTTGGAATTGAACTACCTATTAATTAAATATTTACCTATAATTTAAAGTACAATAGAAATATAAAATGAACTTAGCGATATCAATATCAGTTTTTGCAGTAGCTGTTGGGATTATCATGACGCTTATGTGGCGGTCTATTGGTCTGCGATTTAAAATTGTCGATCTTCCTGATAATTACCGCAAAATACATAGTGAAGCGATTCCTTTGAGTGGGGGCTACTCCTTAATTTCCACATTAGCAATTGTCCTACTTGCAGGCTTTCTTTTTGTTCCAAATATCAATCTGACAGAACATCATAATGACATATTAATTCTGCTCATAGGTGCAGTCCTGTCTATTGCCATGGGTGGATATGATGACATCCGTGACCTGGGTCCCAAAACAAAGCTCCTACTTCAAGTGGGTATCGCCACTCTCTGTTATTTTGGTGGCTTCTCTATTGAAAAATTTACGATTCCTTTATTGGGACCTACAGATATTGGGATGATCAGCTACCCAGTAACGATTTTTTGGTATCTGGGTTGCATGAACGCCATTAATTTACTCGATGGTTTGGATGGCCTTTGTGCTGGTATTGGTCTCTTTGCTTTCATTACACTACTCATTTATTCTGTGCTTCATGGGAATGATTTTAATATTCTTATCAACGCAATAATGGTTGGTTCATTGATTGCCTTTTTGTTTTTTAACTTTAATCCGGCGAGCATCTTTTTGGGTGATGCCGGCAGTTTATTTATTGGCTATATGGTAGCAAGTATGGCTTTGCTGGGCTCGGCAAAAGCAGAAACAGTATTGACAATTGCAATAACTTTTGTTGCCATTGGTTTGCCTGTATTTGATACAGTTGCTGCCATACTCAGACGCTGGAGCCACAGGGTACCTGTCTCGTCTGCGGACCGTAAACATATCCATCATACCTTGCTCAAAGCCGGTTTTAGTCAGCGCCGTGTGGTGCTCATACTCTATGCTATCTGTGTTGCTTTTGCATTCGTTTCATTTCTTTTAATTGTTGGTCGTGAACCAATCGCAATCACCTTGTTATTTGCACTCCTTACTTTGTCATATGTCTTTTGCAGTGTAAGTGGTATAATTAATCTAAAGAAAATTCGTAGCAGACTGTCGGAAGATCATCTGGAAAAACAGCGCTCAAATTCGGCTGCGATCGAAGTGGAAAGAGCCGTTTCGCTATTTGCAAAATGTGATACTACCGATGAACTTTGGGGCTTACTTACTGAAACAATGAGTGCATTGGAGCTTGACCATGCTATATTGAAATTTGATGAAAAGTGTAAATGTTCAGACTTATTCTGGTTTGGCAAAGGCTATAATGAAATGGACCCTATACAGGATGAATTTAATATTACGATGAAGCTATATCGCAATGAGATGGTAATTGGAAAATTGATCGTCCGGCAAAAAGGTCATCAACCTTTACGAGACATGTATTTCCTGATGAGTAAACTAAGGGATGCATTGTGTACTCATTTATATCGAATACTTAAAGAGAAACAGAAAGAGGATCCGTTGAAACAAACAGGTTAAGCTGTTTGTATTCAGCACGCATTTTCTCTCAGAAAATCAAACTAAATAAGGTACATGTGAATACGATAAGAATTACAGTAATCGGTCTGGGCTACGTTGGATTGCCATTGGCAGTCGAGTTTTCAAAAAAATTCGAAACAATTGGTTTCGATGTTAAGGAAGATCGTATTAAAGAATTGCAATCTGGCAACGATTCCACACTGGAAGTTGAAGCAGCAGAATTAAATGCTGCAGATAATCTCAGCTTTACAGCCAATCTAGATGACATTAAACATGCCACAGTTTACATTGTTACTGTTCCCACCCCTATTGATACGAATAAGCGGCCTGACCTTACACCACTAATTCGAGCATCAGAAACTGTTGCAAAGGTAATCTCAGCAGGCAACTATGTGGTCTATGAATCGACAGTTTACCCGGGTGCTACAGAAGAAGTCTGCATTCCCATAATCGAAAAAATCAGTGGTCTCAAATTTAACACTGACTTTTTTGCAGGCTATAGCCCGGAGCGAATTAATCCAGGCGATAAGGAACATCGTTTACCGACGATTATCAAAGTTACGTCTGGGTCTACTCCGGAAGCAGCTGACTTTATCGATGATTTATATGCTCAGATAATTACAGCAGGTACCCATAAGACATCGTGTATAAAAGTGGCTGAAGCAGCCAAGGTTATCGAAAATACGCAGCGAGATCTCAACATCGCACTCGTGAATGAACTCGCATTGATTTTTGACCGTATTGGTATCGATACACTGGAAGTACTAGAAGCTGCAGGAACAAAATGGAATTTCTTACCATTTCGCCCGGGACTGGTTGGCGGACATTGTATCGGAGTAGACCCATATTACCTGACCCACAAAGCTCAGGAGCTTGGTTATCATCCAGAAATCATTCTTTCAGGACGTCGTTTAAATGATAATATGGGCGCAGAGATTGCCCGACAAATTGTTAAGTTAATGATCCGCAAAGAAATTAAAGTTGCTTCTGCAAAGGTTCTTGTATTGGGCATAACATTTAAAGAGAATTGTCCGGATATACGAAATTCCAGAGTGATAGATCTGATTAACGAGTTAAAGGATTATTCGTGCGACATTTCTGTTTATGATCCATGGGCAGATACAGCGGCAGTCAAAAAGGAATATGGCTTGGAATTAGTAAATGACGACGATATTATATCTGCCCATTACGATGCCATCGTCCTCGCCGTCGCACATGATCAATTCAAAACACTCGACCTGAAAACAATCTCAAATGGACATACAGTTATCTACGATATTAAATCAAAACTTGACCGGTCAATGATCGATGGCCGCTTGTAAAATCTGGTTGCAGAAATAGCATTAAACAGACCTAACTTAAAACCATTTTTTAAACTAAACGGAAATTAAAAATGCCAAAATATTATATGTCACAATTGCAAGATCTTGAATCGGAAGCGATTCATATCTTCCGTGAAGCAGTAGCTGAAGCGGAGAACCCTGTGATGTTATATTCCATTGGTAAAGATTCCTCTGTGCTTGTACGGCTCGCTCAAAAAGCATTTTTTCCAGGCCCTGTTCCATTTCCATTACTGCACATTGATTCATTGTGGAAATTTAAAGAGATGATCTCGTTTCGTGATAAATTTTGTAAAGAAAATAATCTTGATTTTCGGGTTCATTTTAACCAGGAGGGGAAGGATGCAGGAGTCGGACCCTTTACCCATGGCAGCCGAAAACATACAGATATCATGAAAACACAGGGCCTGCTGCAAGCCCTAAGTAAGGGCAACTACGATCTTATCTTTGGCGGAGCACGCCGCGACGAGGAAAAATCCCGTGCCAAGGAACGTATCTATTCATTTCGCGATCAGTTTAACCAGTGGGATCCGAAAAAGCAGCGTCCTGAGCTTTGGGAACTTTATAATGCCAAAATTAATAAAGGTGAAAGTATTCGTGTATTCCCATTATCGAACTGGACCGAAATGGATGTTTGGAATTATATCAAGCAAGAAGAGATTCCAATTGTCCCATTATACTTTGCCAAGAAAAGAAAGGTCGTGGAAAAAGAGGGTGTGCTTATCATGGTCGATGACGATCGCATACCACTTGAAGGATTAAAGGTAGAAGAAAAGATGATTCGCTTTCGAACATTGGGTTGCTATCCACTTACAGGGGCAATTGAGTCAAATGCAAAAACAATGGAAGAAATTATTGATGAAATGATCATCTCAGACTTAAGTGAACGAAATTCTCGTGTCATCGATTTCGATGGCGATTCGTCCATGGAACAGAAAAAACGAGAAGGATATTTTTAGCACGGGGTGCTAAAGAAGTTAATAGTTGATTGTTACTAGTTAATAGTTGAAATCGAAAAGACAGAACAAATGAGTGATTATAAAGAATTGATTGTGTGGCAAAAATCGATAGTACTAGCAAAGGAAATTTACATGATATGTAAATCATTCCCACGAGATGAGATTTATGGATTAACAAGTCAGATGAAAAGATCTGTTATATCTATCCCATCAAATATTGCTGAGGGTAGTTGCAGGTCAACAAAAAAAGATTTTGCTCATTTTATATCTATCGCTTCAGGATCTGCAGCAGAACTGGAAACACAAGTATTTTTAGCCGACGAACTCAATTTTATTGATTGCTCAAAATCATTAAATACTCAAATAATCGAGATAAGAAAAATGTTAACAAGTTTACGTAAATCATTAGTGAACCCATTATGATTGGTCCACTCATATTATGAACTATGAACTATGAACTAAAAACTAAATTTTAGAATAAAATTTTATGGAAAAATCTCTCTTACGTTTTTTAACATGCGGATCTGTTGATGATGGTAAATCCACATTAATAGGGAACTTGCTGTACAATAGCAAGAAGCTTTGCCGCGACCAAATTGAAGCCTTGGAAAAGGATTCAAAGAAACATGGAACTCAGGGTGAAAAGGTGGACTACGCACTCTTGATGGATGGCCTTGCATCCGAACGAGAACAGGGAATTACGATTGATGTGGCCTATCGCTTTTTTGAAACGCCAATTCGGAAATTTATTGTTGCCGATACGCCTGGCCATGAACAGTATACTCGAAACATGGTTACCGGTGCATCCACATGCGACTTGGCAATTATTCTCATTGATGCAAGCAAAGGCATATTAACACAATCTCGCCGGCATGCATTCATTGTTTCATTACTGCAAATTCCCCATGTGATCGTTGCAGTAAATAAAATGGATCTGGTCGATTATGATGAGAAAATATTTGATAAAATCTGCAATGAATTTAAAGATTTTTCTGCCAAGCTAAATATCTCTGATATACACTTTATCCCCGTTTCAGCATTGGAAGGGGACAATGTTGTTGACTCCAGTGAAAACATGCCGTGGTATCGCGGAACAGCATTATTGCCATTTCTGGAATCCGTTTATATACGCAGCGACAAAAATTTTGTCGACTTCCGCTATCCTGTGCAATATGTGCAAAGGCCCAATTCAAAGTTTCGTGGATATGCCGGGAAAGTCGCCTCTGGAACAATTTCTCCTGGCGAAGAAATCATGGTTCTACCTTCGGAGAAAACATCAAAAGTGAAAGAAATAATCACCTATGATGGAAACCTAAAAGAAGCTTTTGCAGGCCAATCGATACTCATTACGCTTGAAGATGAAATCGATATAAGCCGTGGCGATATGCTCGTACGTAAAAGCAATATTCCAAAGGGAGCCAGTGAACTCGACATTATGATTTGTTGGATGTCTGAAAAAACACTCGACCTTAGCAGTCCAAAACGACTGTTACTAAAACATACCAGTCGTACATCCAATGTATTTATAGATAAAATCGATTATAAAATCGATGTAAATACATTGCACAGGGAAGAGTCAAATGAGTTGAATTTAAATGACATTGCCCGGGTGCAAATTACCTCAGCGCAGAAACTCTATTTTGATAATTATAAAAATAATCGACGAACAGGTAGTCTTGTTTTTATAGATCCAATTACGAATGAGACGGTCGCAGGTGGGATGATTCGATCCGAACGCCGCGCAGCATCTATTCAGTCGACGGGCTCGGTTAAATCAAAAAATATAACCAAAATTGAATTTGATATTAGTCAGGCAATGCTCGAACAACGTAATGGGCATAAAGGTGCGATCCTTTGGTTAACCGGACTTTCAGGATCTGGTAAATCAACAATTGCCATGGCATTATCCAATAAGCTTTTTGAGCAAGGAAAACATGTAGCAAGCTTGGATGGCGATAATGTTCGCTACGGCCTTTGCTCGGACTTAGGCTTTACCCCTACAGATCGATCTGAAAATATTCGACGGGTAGCGGAAGTTGCTAAACTGATTATGGAAAGTGGACAAATTGTAATTTGTTCGTTTATCAGCCCGTACCAAAAAGACCGCGATTTCGCACGCAGCATAGTTCCTGAAGGATGCTTTTTTGAAGTTTTTATTGATGCAGATATTGATACGTGCATTGAGCGAGATCCAAAGGGACTCTACAAAAAAGCACTTGCTGGTGAGATTCGTGGTTTTACCGGAATTGATTCTGCATACGAGTCACCAGTAAATCCAGATATTCATTTGAATACTGCGGAAGAAAGTGTTGAGGACTGTATCGATACCGCCATTAATGCAATCAAGCATTTATAATATGAAATGTGCAGGAATTATTTGATAAAAAGAGATAAAAATTTATGAAAGTCCTTACTGTTTTTGGGACACGTCCGGAGGCAATAAAAATGGCTCCGTTGGTTCTGGCAATGCAAAAAGAAAACAGCATCAATGTCAAGGTATGTGTTACTGCTCAGCACAGGGAAATGCTGGACCAGGTACTGACTCTCTTTAATATAACACCCGATTATGACTTGGATATAATGAAAGCAGATCAAACATTATTTGAAATAACGTCAAAAGTATTATGTGGGCTTAAAGACGTATTAGTTGATTTTAATCCAGACATTGTCCTCGTGCACGGAGATACCACTACTACATTTAGCACATCGCTTGCAGCGTATTATCAGCAGATAGCCGTTGGACATGTAGAGGCAGGATTGCGTACAGGCAATATGTATTCGCCATGGCCGGAAGAAGGAAATAGAAAACTAACCAGCCAGTTAACAAGTATCCACTTTGCACCAACAAAGCAAAGTGAGAAGAATCTTCTAAAGGAAAATATAAATGCGCAGCAAATCGTTGTTACTGGAAATACAGTTATCGATGCATTATTAATTACCGCAGATAGAATTACGAATACGCCTGACCTGCAGGAAAAATTAATTGAGCAAGTTTCTAACTGTGGTTACCGACTCAAGCATTCTGATAAGCGAAAATTTATTCTTGTTACCGGGCATCGTCGCGAAAACTTTGGCGAGGGTTTTTTATCTATATGTGAAGCTCTAAAAGAACTTGCCCTGGCAAATCCTGATATGGATATTGTTTATCCTGTGCATTTGAATCCGAATGTGGGTAAACCAGTAAATGAAAAATTATCAAATCTGCCAAATGTCTATTTAATTGAACCACTCGAATATCAAAGCTTCATTTACTTGATGATGAACTGTTATTTTATTATAACTGATTCAGGTGGTGTACAAGAGGAAGCACCATCGCTCGGAAAACCTGTTCTTGTTATGCGAGATACCACCGAACGACCTGAGGCAGTTGATGCTGGAACTGTGAAACTAGTCGGTGCAAATCAAGAACGCATTGTCAAAGAGGCACAGGCCCTGCTGGATGATTCTGAGGCATATGAAGCGATGTCAAAAGCACATAACCCATATGGTGATGGCCAGGCCTGCCAACGAATTATTAAAGCTTTAAAAGCGATAGAAACAAAGTGATCAAACAGCTAAGTAAAGAGAATTGACTATGGATATATGCGTTATAGGATTAGGATACATCGGTCTTCCTACGACAGCTCTGCTAGCGGAAAAGGGACTTACAGTACATGGTGTAGATATCAAACAGAATGTTGTTGATATAATTAATCGAGGCGAGATTCATATCCAGGAGCCAGGACTCGCTGAAATGATTAAGCATGGTGTTGAAAAAGGATTTATAAAAGCCTATACAAAACCTGCTATTAGCGATACCTACATCATCGTTGTACCCACACCTTTTAAAGGACATAATGAACCGGATATTTCATTCGTCGAAGCGGCTACTCGCGAAATTATTCCACTCTTAAAAGAGGGCGATCTGTATATTCTCGAATCAACATCACCTGTGGGTACTACAGAAAAGATGGCACGGATTATTGCTAAAGCACGGCCGGACCTTATCACTGAAGGATCAGAAAAAAGCAAAGAGCCATCTCTCAAAATACATATTGCCTACTGTCCAGAGAGGGTTCTGCCAGGCAATGTTATGTATGAACTGGCACATAATGACAGAGTCATTGGCGGCATAGATGAACACGCTACAGAAAAGGCATGTGAATTTTATAAATTATTTGTTATAGGCGAATTGCATAAAACGACAGCACGTACAGCAGAGATGTGTAAACTAACGGAAAATGCTTCCCGTGATGTGCAAATTGCTTTTGCTAATGAATTGTCGCTTATTTGTGATAAAGCAGGTGTGGATGTGTGGGACCTTATAATGCTGGCAAATAAACATCCGCGTGTGAATATACTGCAGCCAGGATGCGGAGTTGGTGGCCATTGCATTGCCGTGGATCCCTGGTTTATTGTTTCTGATTACCCATTGGAATCGAGATTGATCGGTGCCGCACGCGAGATCAATAATCACAAAGCATTTTGGTGCGCCGAAAAAATCCATGAGGCAATGAAAAATTTTGAATCAGCCGAAGGACGAGTTCCTTCAGTGGCTCTCATGGGGGTGGCATTCAAACCCAATATCGATGACCTGAGGGAATCTCCGGCAAAGTATATCATTTCAAAAACTTTAGAACATGACTTTGATGGCGAAATTTTTGTTGTGGAACCCAATGTCGAAACACATGAAGAATTTACACTAAGCTTATACCAGGATGCATATGATAAGGCAGATATTGTTGCTTATCTTGTTGCCCATGATGAATTCAAAATACTCAAGAATTGCCCGGACAAAATCATCCTTGATTTTTGTGGCGTGAAAAAATAAGTCCTCACCTTAAAATTAAATTCACTTATAGCATAAATGAGTAAGACAATATCAAATGTAATTATCCTTTTTTCGGGACAAGTTGGACGGGTGTTTATTGCTCTGATAAATACGATTTTACTTGCAAGACTATTGGATCCTTCCGATAGAGGTATCTTTGCAATATTAACAACATTTCCTTTAACCGTATCGCTCATTTGTTCGTTTGGAATTCCACAAGTAAACGCAGTGTATTGTGGCTTATATAAGGAGAAACGATCTCAATTAATCCTTCAATCAATTCTATTTGGATTTCTAATTTCCCTGATAACTTCAATAGGTATTATTTGGCTATATAATTATGCCCCCCAAAGCCTGGGTAAATTAGGCGAACTAAATAGTACAGTTTTATATATCGGGGCATCGATCGCTGTTTTAATGACAGTCAATATCCTTCTTAGAGAATTGGTCAGAGGCTGTGAATTAATCAAAAAATTAAGCCTTAGTTTCATCACAAATTCCCTGATCATTTTAATCGGTTATCTTTACATATATTTTGAACAAAAAGGAATCCAGGAAGCATTAGTTGTCATTTTAATTGCAGAAGTATTTTTTACTTTATTTTTCCTCTACTCCCTGAAAGATAATTTTAAGATTAATACTCCTTTTGAAAAACCATTTTTTGCCCAAGTTCTAAAGAAGGCAGGAATTTATTTTATAGGTGGCATTCTCTACACAATTGCATCGCCTATTTTATTGATGAATTATATTCCAGTTAGTGCGGCTGATATTGGGAAATTCTCGATCGCATTTATCATTTGCCTCCGTTGCGAAATTATTCCCAATACGATCGTAAATGTTCTTTTGCCAAATTTATGCAATGAAAATACTGCCAAAGAGGAACTGGGTCCTAAGATCTCTCAATTATGCCGGGTAACTCTTATTGTTTATATCCCTGTCGTTATTTTAAGCTGCATCTTTGTCCAATACGCGTTGATCCCGCTTATTGGTACTGCTTACTCAGGTGCCGAAGCCTTGTTTTATATCCTAATTATTGGCTCCCTTCTAAGTTCTAACGGAAAAGTTCTTAGTATGTATTACAATGTTATTGATTCGCCAAAATACGAGACCTTGTTCACGACCGTTCGGTCTGTTACACAAATTGCGTTGATTTTTATTTTAGCTGTTCAATGGGGTGTCATTGGAATCGCTATCGGTATTAGTATCAGTCGCTTATTTAGAATCCTTGTTACATATCATTTCTTTCTCAAAGATACCAATACCAAATTTTTGGATTTATTCCCAAATATTAATGAAATGAAGAATACCCTGAATAGAATAAAAAAGATACTAAACTGATATTTATTTATCTCAAACGAATATAAGTCTTTAATAATGCTAAAAAACCCCAAAATCCTTTATGCCAGTGTATCCGTCATCCCCGGGCTTGCTGCCAATAGTGTGCATGTATGCAAAATGGCACAATCATTTCTTAACAAAGGCTATGAGAATACCTTCATCGGAATCAGGCCTCACTTCTTTTCATCACTGGATATGTCTCTTCTAAGAAGAAAATATGGACTCACTCGGGATATTGAATTAATCACATTCCCCAGGATCAGGGGATTGAAAATGATTTATTATCTTTATCAAATTAAAAAATTTGTTAAAAAATATAATCCAGATCTCATTTATACACGGTCAATTTTTCTTGCTTACAAATTATTAAACTTGAATAAGAAAATTGTTTTTGAATGCCATGATAGACTAACAGAGGAGGAGTTAGATAAATTCAAAACAGTATGCAACTCTGAAAATCTAATAAAAATAGTGCTTATTTCCGGCGCCTTAAAAACACTCTTTCAGGATGAATATAAAATTTCTGCTGATCGAATAGTTGTTGCACATGATGGAGTGGATATCGAACGATTTGCTAACCCTTTATGCCCTGCGGATGCCAGAAAAGAATTAGACCTTCCTGAAAAATTTACTGTTACATACTCAGGCCATCTTTATGATGGGCGAGGGATTGATGTGATATTTGAATTAGCAAAAATTTATTCGGATGTGAATTTCATAATTGTCGGTGGTAGGGAAGAGCATATACAGTCACATAAAGAAACGATGAAAAAGATAGGACTAACAAATATGGTATTCATTGGATATGTCGATAATTCCTCTGTTCCGGGTTATTTGTTTGCTGCGGATGTGTTGTTAATGCCTTATCAAGAGAAAGTGAGATCGAGTGGAAATACGGGGAATATCTCAGAGTGGATGAGCCCACTTAAGATGTTTGAATATATGGCTGCATCACGAGGAATTATTTCCAGTGATTTACCCGTTCTCCATGAAGTTTTGAATGATAAGAATTGTCAATTCTGTCCGCCAGCAGATTACGACGCATGGAGTAAGGCCTTAGCGCGATATATTGAAGACCCTGTTCTGCGAACTGCACATGGCAAACAGGCATATGAAGATGTAGCTGATTATACATGGGATAAACGAGTAGAAAATATTATGAGCGCGATTCAACTATGATTGTTCTGCATATAGGAGATAATAAATGAATTCACTGGCTCGATCTAAAACCAGTAGAACTTATGTTATTATCTCATTTCTAACATTATTTTTCGTGTATATAAGTTCAACTATACCATTCAATTCGGCGATTATATTTTTGAGCTTTATTCTTTTTCTAGCCATATTTACATCATCGTCTATAAAGGAATCATTAAAAGAATCAAATTTTATCATCTTCTATTTTTTAATATTTTTCTATTTAATATTTCTATTATATGTTAGGGACTACCACTTAAATTCATCCTATATATATACGGTTAAAAAAAGAGTGATTTTTAGTTTTGTATATGGAATAATATTTTTTGTCCTGTACAGAAATTACTTAGGTCTACTGAAGAAAACTATAAGAGCATTGCTTATCTTGAATCTTGCTATTTGGATTCTCCAATTCATTGTTAGCTATGCAACGGGTGAGTTCTTCGACATACTAGACTTATTTGGAATAAGACAGCAAAAGGGAGCGGCTTATTTTTATACGGGCACCTTTTTTGGCATAACGCTCTTTCGACCAACTGGATTATTTAACGAACCTGGTTCCTATGCCATGGTCATTATTCAGCTATTGATATTGGATTTTTTTATGTCAAATAAAAAATTCGATAAAATTCACGCTATTGCACTTTTTACTTTATTTTTAAGCTTGTCTACATTTTCTATTCTTCTGGGCTTCCTCTTTGTTGTCGCATATTGTTTTACACAGCCAAAGAAAACAAAATTGTATGCCATTATGCTTTTATTTATGGGATTGGTATCCTGTTTTTTAATTTATTACATAAGTATCCGTTTTGGGGAATCCGCAAACTCGGCGATTTCAGGTTTGGATTTTCGTAGAGAAACAATCCAATACTGGATGGATTTACCCATTGGAGACAAGCTTTTTGGTCATGAATTTACCTTCCATACGATAATGAGTAATCGGACGATATATCAAGTTTATATTGAAGACTTAAGCTTTTTATTCTATATGTTATTTTATACAGGGATTATTTTTACATGTTTATTTATCTTTTTCTTATATTATACAACAAAATCACCAGGGAACTTCTTATTTATATCTATAATTTTATTCTCAAAAGCTTACATAGGAACGTATTTTCTATGGACGACTATCGTTTTTCTCTATATAATTTGTCATCAAAAAAAGCTGTCTGTTAGTGAACCCGCAGATGAGAAAGACAGTGAAACAAATGATCAAGAAATGGAAAAGGTATAATGCTCATTATATCATACCGGGCATAAACAAATGAAAAAGATTATATTCCTGGACCAGGGACTGGCTGCTGGAGGTGCTGAAAAAATTCTCTGTACAATTATGGCTTCACTGGATAAAAAGTCCTATGATATTCATTTAGTATTAACAAATCATTTATCGTCTTTGGCACATTTAGTACCAGATCATGTAACTGTTCATGAACTTCACAAAACACACACACGGAAATCACTCGTGTCGTTAATGAAACTTTTTAGAAAACTAAAGCCCGACCTGGTATTTTCTTCCTTGTCGCGATCCACCATACTCAGTGTTATTACTCGTCTACTTTGCAGTCGATATAAAATTATTGGCCGTTATCCCAATATGCCCAGTCGCGAAATAAGTGAAGGTGTACTTAGTGGCTGGAGACTATTTCTTAATAAAACATTACTCAAGCGGGTTGATAAAGTAATTGCCCAAACAGATGAAATGAAGGA
>JABSQK010000319.1 GCA_013215875.1 Lentisphaeria bacterium | reverse complement strand
TACTGCACCAATGTTACATCCAGACAGCCGGGTTAATTCCAGTTCACTGAAAAACTCCCCGGGTACTAATTTCCCAGAGGAGATAAAATCCATAAAATAATCTTCAAATGCTTCACTTTTGCTTCGCGGCCCGGTAATATCCGTTACATCATTTTCTCTCGGTTCACGGATCATCGTCTGTTTGCGATTGACCTTTTCGATATAACCACGTTCGGAAAGGTGATTAAATGCCTGGCGAACAGGCGTACGACTGACATTTAATTTATCGCAATACCATTGTTCAGATTTGCAGACGCGTTCGCCTTCATCCCACTGCTCACGCAGTAAAAATTCCAATTGCAGAAAAATATGCTCGGCTAATTTTGTCATAATACCTCAATTTTTAATTGTTTTTAAATATATAATACAAAATAATCGTACGACTATCGGTTCCAAATGCAAAATTTCAAGCCCAATTATGTTTGGGCTTTCTAAATCTCGTTTTCAAGAAATATAAACCCGATATTTATGTATATATTAAGTTTGCACTTTTTTATTTACATACACAATTATAGGAAAAACATGCTTTCATTCCTAGCCTGATTATAAATAAATTTAAGAAAATAGCCAATAAAACGATTTATATTTAACTTGTTTCTTAGCAAATGGATACATCGATGAAAAATATTTATAAAATGTATCTTTTGGAAAAAATCGCTTACTCAATAGATAAAAACTTAGGAATAAAAGGATCTTTTGTTTTATTTTCTTAAAATAAACACACCGAAAAGAAACAATCTGTCCGTGTGTTCACACACTTATATAATAGTGCTTGTGCTATGGTCGACATGAGTATTTTATTAATTAATCTAAAAAAATGTAATTCGCTTCTAGTTTACTGGTTGATGGAGACTAAAGCGCAGGTTATATTGGATTTAATAAAAATTTAAACAAATAAATTATTAAGGACATGAAAATGCCATTTCGAGAAACAAATTCAGAAGGTAAGCCGATCATAAAGTTGACTGAAGAAGAACGCTATCAATTTGATTTAAAGGGCTGGCTAGCAGTTCCTGGTGTACTTACAGAGGAAGAAATCGAGCCCATGCTCGAGCACGCTCGTAAGCTTAAGTTTGAACGGGAGACTTTCCCCATACGCGACCAGACAACGATTTCAGGCCCACTTGAAGCATTATGTGACCATCCAAAAGTGGTGGGCTTTATGCAGGAATTTGTCGGATCTGAAGAAATGGGCAGTACAGGTGATGACGGCGGCTACAGCTTTCGCATGGAATACAGTTTCATGGGATGGCGTCTGGGCAAATACGCCAGTGATTCATGGGCGCCACATGCAGGACGCTCGACAAAGTTTAGCCGAGGGAGTCACTTATTTCAATATCAATCCGCCCCAGGAGATGCATTTTCAGGTTTCGTGCAAGCCGTATGGGAATTGGCACCTGTTGAATATGGCCACGGCACTCACTTCCTTGCAGGCAGTCATAAGGCCAGCTTCGATCGCCCGGATGCAGTGACCGAAGATCGTACTCACCCGCTTTGGGAAACCTATGAATGCCCCGCAGGATCCATCGTTTTCTTTTCAGAAACCACCTGCCACAGTGGCTCAAAATGGGATAATCAAGATCACGATCGCTGCGCAATCTTCAATACCTACAATAGTATTTATTGCCGCTATCATAATTGGGAACCCCACGTCGATCATCTGGCGGAGATGGATCCCGTTCGGGCATCCTTATTCCGGCCGGTCTGGCGTGAATGGAATACGTTAGGCGAAGAAGTGCCCGAAGATGTGGCTACCCCAAGGCGTGGATTTTAAACAGTAAGGCATAACAAACGATTGAAAATCGTGTATTTCCCAACTCTTTAAACAACAATGAAATGCTGATAGCGGGCCTCATTGGATATAATAAATAAAATACTTTGACGCTCCGCTAATGTGGGTATAAAGTGGTTGATTGTTATCTGTATAGCCTGTAGCAATTCGAGTTCGCAATAAATAGTAGTATTAATGATACAGGCCAGCTATAGAATTTAAGGGATTAAAAATTAAATGAGTAAATTACGCGTCGCAGTCAACCAGCCCTACACGAAGTTTGGTGATGTTGATGGAAACCTCGACCAGGTAATCGAACTTGCACGCCTATCAGCAGCATGTGGATGCCGTATTGCCCTGTCTCCTGAAGTGGCACTCTACGGTTACTCAATTCCTCCAGAACAACTGGCAAGGGCGACACCTGCTGATGGTCCTGTGGCTGAGCGTATTGCAAAAGCAGCCAAAGATCTTGACATTTGCATCGTAACGGGTGTATTCGAACTGGAAGAAAGCACTGGCGATATATACATCAGCCAATTTATTGGAATGCCCAATGGAGATTTATTGGTGCAACGTAAAGTTGGTGGTCATGAAAAACCCGGCATTGCCCGTGCTCCAGCCGAGTGGCATACATTTGAAGTAGATGGTGTGACATGTGCCGTGACGATTTGCATCGATAGCGTAAATCCAATTATTGATGAGTACTTAATAGATGCGGGTTGTCAGTTACAACTGGTTCCTGTTGCCGGTGGTGGTGCACATGGACGCCACTATGCAAATGACTGGGACGATGATGAAAAGTATGCAAATTACTTAGAAGCACTGTCTGACAGCTGCTCTCCAAAAGGTGATGGGTTTCGGCAACGCCGCGAATCACAAATGGCGATGGCCTGTGCCAACCTCGCAACGGGTGATGATGGCCATGATTATTTTCAGCAGGGCCACAGCCAGATCTATGACAGCTCTGGCGCACTAGTAGCATTGATCCCAGGCGAACATGTACAGGAATTTTTTTCACCCCGAATGGCCTGGGGAGACATCACACCATTAATGCCAAAGCATCGTAAATCAAAGGAAGCAATAGATGGGTAAATATTCGAAGCTTAGAGATGATCCCTTCCGCTGCTTGCCTGTTTTGGTTTTGAAAACACCTGACCTTCGAGGTGATAGATGATAAGATGTGAATGCCCTGTATGCTCCCAGCATTACGAATTTGATACATCACTCATCGGTCGCAAGATACAGTGTGCGGATTGTGAAAGCAAATTTTTCATACCTGATGCAGCAGGAAAGATTCCAGAGGATACGGATACGGAAGGAATAGAAAATATTCTGGTGGGCGTATTGAGTAAAGCGAAGACTGAACCAGAAGAAGGTTCTTCCCTATCTGACACGGAAAATGTTCCCAATGAATCTGTCGCTGTTGAAACAAAAGCAGAAAATACCCCTGATGAAGCTGACACAAGTTCGAATGAAGCTGAGAAGGATGCTGAAACTCCGAAAGAAACAGAAAATACCGGTGACGATAAAACTGCTGAGAAAGAAACTGAGAATGTCGCTGAAGCTCCAAAAGAAGATGAAACTCCGAAGGACGCTTCTGAGGACTCAGAATACGACCCAACTAGAACAGAAGGTGGGACCCCCAGGGAAGCTGTAGTTACTGTGAAAGTAGCTGAAGTTATTCCGAAGGAAACTCTAGCAGCAGAAACTGAAGCGAATGAAGAATCTGCTTCAAATGAACCTGCATTTGATCCTGATAAAACATATGTAGCAACGGATTCTGATATTATTTCGAAAGAAGATAAAGCAGTTGATAAAGAAACAGACGATGTTTTGGATGAATCTGATACCGTTTCTGAGGGAACAGATGCTAAATATGATCCGGATATAACTGAAATCCAATTTAAGGATACTGAGCCGGAAAAAGTAGAACTTGTTCCAGTGGACGATGAATATGATCCGGATATAACTGAAGTCCAATTTAAGGATACTGATACTGAGCCGGAAAAAGTAGGACTAGTACCAGTCGATGATGAGGAGGAGGAATTTTCCTACGAATCAGAAGCGATTCTCGAAAAAACTGAAGCGAATAAAATGGTTGCAAAGAAAAAGCGCATTGCATTCTACGTTTCTCTTGCAGCTGTTCTCATACTTCTCGTTGCTACAGTCGTTGTCTTTGCTAAGCGGGGATTAAGCAAAAATAATAGTTTAAAACAAAGTGAGACTCAGCAACAGGACCAAGAACTCGATCTAGACGAGGTAGAGCAAGAAGACGTGCAAGAGAAGGTGCAGAGGAAAAAGCCTAAAAAAGAAAAAAAGGAAGTGCAGTGGGTAGAGCCAGAAAAAGTAGAGGAGAAAGAGCAGGAGAAAGAAGCAGGACCACCGATGCCAGAGGAAGAGGATGAGGATGATGAGCCTGTTATTG
>JABSQK010000318.1 GCA_013215875.1 Lentisphaeria bacterium | reverse complement strand
TGTTACTTTTACTATTCGTTTTTATAATGTAATTTTCTGTTTCGACATACGACCATTTCTTCATGTTTTTAATACTGCTTATGACATTCAAACGGGTCTCTTCAAATTTCGCCGATGCATTTTTACGCTTCTTGGTGCGGACTATACGATTTTTCTTCTGCACTTTTTGCTTCCTGCCAATCGTGATAGAATTTATCATAGAAATAATCCCTTTATCAATCGACGTATAGTCACCTGTTTGCTTAACGCGGTATATCACCATCAAACGTCTTTCCCCATATTTCATTAAATACCCCTGATGCACATCATAGCCTTAAAGCGAAAATTTATACAGTAGAGGTTTATATCTTTTATTCAGCCCTTTCACCTTTTTAGTAATCGAAAGCGTCTTGCCGTAAGACTGAACCCATGTATTGATGTGTTCGTCTGTCCATTTAACTTTTCCTTCACTTTTATTACTCAGATAATCTTTCATTAGACAATGGATTTTTGCAGTGCCAATCATCGGAATAGTATCAGGCAAAAGCGAATTCATCTCGAGGACAAGTATTTCCCCGGTGGGACCTGAAAAATAAGCGCTCTGCTGCTCCAAAGTCCAAAGATTTACAGCAGAATATGCCAGGATTTTACCCCCGGTACTCACCGTATATGTATATTGAAAAGGTTCAGGGTTCGGTGTATGATCCATCTCTTTAAATGGCCGTATCTTTATACCTGCAGCTTTTAACTCAACTGTACGTCCGAGTTTTAGCTTTTCTGCATGAATAACGGGTAGTATAAAAATGACAAATAACAATCGTAACATAAAGTTTTCCTGCTAGGGTTCTATCGTGTGCGATGACCATAAGATTCCTGTAATCTAATGGTTAATGTATAAATTGCGAGCCTAAAAATTGGAGGCCTGGTACTCTGTAAGCTATAAATGGTCGAGGTGGCAAGAGATATTTCCTATCGTATTCAAGGAACGTATCGTATTTTGGGAACCTGTTAATTGTTCATCAAGAAGTCTCTGTAACAAAAGCATTCTACTATTCTTTGATAATTTTAAAGCGCGACTTTCTGACTGCGAGATTCGACCTCTTGTTAAGTATTATTTTAGGAGTTATCGGCTGTCTTGCTGTTTGTATTGGTTATTTCATAGTCATGCCTATTACGTTTATGGCGGTCGCCTGCATAGTATAATTCGTTGATCAGTCCAGACTCAATTGAGATAAATTTAGGCACGTAATAAAGGTGGAACTTTAAACGTAAAATGCCGATGCATGTTAACAAAAAGCCAACACAATCGGCATTCATAATTTGCTCCAATCCCATGTAGAGATAAAGCTGCTTGACATGTGCCAAGTATTTATTAGTGGTGCTTAGCAAAAGCTGCAGACAATTTTTTTAGGCCGCTTCTTCCGCCTTACATACTAAGTATACGCCATCTGGAAATACTTTGCAAGCGGAAAATTTTGATAATTCAAAAATAGTTTTATTTTGTGCTTAGTTTCCGCGTTTTATACTGTTTTTTCCGAGTTCATTTCGGATGGCATCCACGGCAGCATCGAGCTGATCATTTTTGTTTTCAGCCTCAGGATTATCAAAAAGGTCCTGCTGCCAAAGTGATTCATCCTCAGCATCAATTAATCCTGAACATGAAAAGCCAATCAGACGGATGGGCTCAGGTTTTTTCACTTCAGCCAGCAAGTCGAGAGCAGTATCGATTAAATCCCGGTCCGATTGCATGGGTGTGGGCATTTTTCTCTGATGTGTCTGTGTTTCGAATGGTAACCAGCGCACTTTAACTTGCACGACCTGTGCCTTAAAGTTCTGCGCCCTCAAGCGTTTTGCGACGGTTTCCACATTCTGGATTAAACGCTTTTCAATCAGGGTCCAATCATTGCAATTCTCTGAAAATGTATAATCACTGGAAATACTCTTTTCCCGCGAAGCAAGGTTCATCGTACGCTCATCAATGCCAAAGGCCAACTGGTAAATATGTGCACCATGACTTTCCCCGATAATCCTCTGCATATCCTTTATACTGCGCTGCTGAATATCGCCAATAATATAAATCCCCGCACATCCTAACAATTCAGCTGTTTTTGCACCCACACCCCAAATACTGCGAATGTCTAAAGGTGCCAGGAACTTATGCAGCTCTACCTCGTCCTCTGGCACAATGGTTAAGCCATCCGGCTTATTCATATCGCTGGATAATTTTGCGAGAAATTTATTATGCGCCAGGCCTGCTGAAGCGGTAATGCCCAGTTCATTGCGAATGTCGGCACGAATCTTATTGGCTGTTTCCACCGGCCCGCCAAACAAATGATGGCTGCCACTAATATCGAGAAATGCCTCATCTATCGACAATTTCTCTAGGTGGGGGGTAAAACGCTCAAATATCTCAAATACCTGTTCCGATACTTCCTGATAACGTTCGCCTCTCACAGGCAGAAATATGCCCTCAGGGCATCGCTTGTAGGCCTGGCGAGATGGCATGGCAGAATGCACGCCATATACACGCGCTTCATAGGAACAGGTGGAAACGACACCACGCTCATGCGGACCAGATCCGATGATTATTGGCTTGCCTTTTAGCTCAGGCTTATCATGTTGTTCTACAGAAGCAAAGAAAGCATCCATATCGACATGAAGAATAAATCGCTTAAGTGTCATATATATTTTATAGATTCAGGAGACAAATATGCCAGTAAGAATAAATAAAATTGTTACAAAAACCGGGGATCAAGGAGAGACAGGCCTCGCCGATGGCACGCGCATAAGTAAGGGTGAGCTGCTTATGGATTGCATTGGTGCCTGCGACGAGCTCAATGCGCAGATAGGCAATATGCGCGCCAGCAATGCACTGCCTGAGATAAATAGCCTCGATGAGACGATCGTTACTATACAGCACCGGCTCTTTGACATAGGTGCAATCATTGCCCGGCAGGATGAAGCCGAAGAAATCGAAATGCTAAATACTGAAACAGATAAGCTCGAAACCCTGCTGGAAGAGCTCAATGACGGTTTGCCCGAACTGACAAGTTTCGTTATTCCCGGTGGACATACGATCAATACCCAGGCACATCTGTGCCGCACAGAATGCCGGCGCCTCGAACGGCTCTTAATCCGCCAGCATGCGAATGTAAAGATCTCTGCATCTGTCCTGCGCTATATCAATCGTTTATCCGACTTCTTTTTCGTCTATAGTAGATGGACACTCAAACAACTCAACATTTCAGAAGTTTTGTGGAAACCTGTAAAGAAATAGCTGGTCTAAAATTTTATGCACATTAAGAAACAACACTGGTTTATAAGCAGTCTGCACTCAGGAGTCGATTACGTGATCATGCTGCTTGCCTTTGCAGCTGCTATTTTTTGTCGATTCGATTCGCAAGATGCATTCACATATTTGCATCTATTTACTGCCTTAATTCTTATCGCCTCACTATCCGTCCCGGTTCTCTTATTTATCAGCGGCATGTACAGCATAAAACACCGGCCCTATGGCGCCTCGCGAATTGTGACTTACACGACTTTAGCACTCATGCTATTCCTGCTCGCAGTCTTACTCTTATCATTTATCATGCAAACACAGATGATTGGCCGCGGTGTCGTCATCTTATCCTGCAGCTTTGCATTCAGCAGTCTGCTGCTGCACCATTATATTATTCGTAAATTATACCAAAGCCGCTATGAAAGTATCGCTGTTCTCTTTTCTACGACCGATGAAGAACTTCGATTTAAGCAGGAATTCTCAAAACGCCTCAATATCGATTATACACTACAAATTAACAATGGAGAGGATGTCATTAAACTCGATCAAACTAAACTTGCCAGGGTCCATAAGATTGTCTGCAGTAACACGATACTTCATGACTACAGCGATGAGCTATCGCAATTACAAACGAACCTGATTCCCATTGTTCCGCTCGTCAGCCTCTATGAAGATTATGAACAACGCTGCCCGCTCGATGCCATTTCAAGCCAGTGGTTTATCGAATTATCTCAGCATGAGGAACGCTTCTACAAACTGAAATTAAAACGCCTGATCGACTTAGTCATCGCCCTGCCCTTGTTGATTCTAAGCACCCCTCTATTAGCACTTTTAGCAGTACTTATCAAACTCAGTTCAAAAGGTCCGGCATTATTTACTCAGGAGCGTCTGGGCGAATTTGGCAAGCCATTTATCATTTATAAACTACGTACAATGACCACTGATGCGGAAGATGCCGGCCCGCAGTGGTCACAGAAAAATGATCCACGAGTTACGTTCATTGGGCGACTCTTGCGACTGCTTAAGTTGGATGAAATTCCTCAGTTATACAATGTTGTCAAAGGCGATATGTCATTTATTGGTCCGCGCCCGGAGCGCCCGGAATTCGACAACCTGCTCAAGAAACATTTTCCATATTTCGAAAAACGTTTGCTAATTCGCCCTGGTATCAGTGGTTGGGCACAGATACACCAGTCTCGTTCGGAATCGATCGATGATTCACAACGAAAACTCGAATACGACTTATACTATCTTAAACATGCAAATATCATGCTCGATATATTTATTATTGTCGATAGTATACGCCTGATATTTATTGAAAACCTTCTCGTCAGCAAACTCAAATTTAAGCGGGATACTCACTAAGATCCGAAATCTTTCAGAGGAATTATTCTTGACTGACTTCCTTTGAACTTCTATAGTCGAAAGCATCATTGGAGACAATTAAATGTTTAGATTTTCGATACTGTTTTTCATATTCATTTCAATACTATCATCACTTTCAGGAGAACCCATGAAGAAACCAGCTAAAACTACAGGCGTATTATTTAATAAACAATCCATTAAGCGGGCACATGTCAATGTCAAGAAATACGCCTGGGCCAAACAGGCTAAAAAGGAAATCGTCGCTGCAGCAGAACCCTGGTTAAAAATGTCGGATGAGAAATTATGGAGCCTTGTATTTGGCCCTACGATCAAGCGGGCCTGGCACGTCTGGTCCAGCGGGCATTGCCCCAGCTGCAAAGAATCAGTACCGATGTATAACTGGAAAATGAATGCTATGAAACGCGTCTGGAAAGTAACATGCCCACACTGTAAAGAAATTTTTCCAAAAAACGATTTTCAAAAATATTATAAATCTGGGCTGGATCAACACGGAATTTTTGATCCGAAAAAAGCCGATAAGAAACTCTTGTTTAATACAGAACATCCAGATCCGAAAGATCCCTTACATAAATTTGGTGTTGATGATGGGAATGGCTTTGTTCAAAAGGGTAAACGCTGGCGATTTATTGGTGCCTATTTAATTTATGGGCACTGGAAACAGCTCATTGTTGAGGGCTGCACAAAGCTAGGCGCAGCTTACGTGATTAATGGAGACCCTGTCTATGCCCGTAAAGCCGGCATATTACTGGATCGCATTGCCGATCTCTACCCCAGCTTCGATTTTGGCAAGCAAGGAATTATGTATGAAGGTAAAGGCGATAAAGGCTATGTCTCCACCTGGCATGATGCCTGTGAGGAAACACGCAAAATGGCCATTGCCTATGACCAGGTATTCGATGCCATCAAATTGGATAAAGCACTCATTAGCTTTCTGAGTAAAAAAGCCACAAAATATAAACTAAAAAATCCCAAGAGCAGTTTTATCCAGATCCAGGAAAATATTGAAAACCGAATCCTGAGAGATGCCCTAAAGAATCAACATAAGATTCATTCCAATTATCCGCGTAAAGAGATAGCTGTAGCCGTAATTCAAACAGTTCTCGACTGGCCGAACAATCGCGATCAAGTCATGAATGTAGTCGGGCAGATGATTCGCAGAAGTACAAAGGTAGATGGCGTTACAGGTGAAAAAGGATTATCTTCTTACAGTGCATATGTCATCCAGGGGCTGGCAGCCTTTCTTGGGGAATTCGACCGCATGGATCCAAAATTCCTGTCGGATATATTTAAGCAGTATCCGGTATTGCACCAAACCTACCGTTTTCACATCGATACCTGGATTAATCAGAACTACTATCCCCTCATAGGTGATGCTGGGTTTTTTGCCGGCCGTATAAGCAAATATCAAGGTGTGCTTTTCACTCATCCCTGGGATATTAAAGATACCCATAGTGCAGCGACATTGAAGCCATCACCATTTTCCTTTATGTGGAACTTGTATCTTCACACCGGCGATGTCGCCCTTGCCCAAGTAATTCATCATTCCAATGGTGGCAAAGTCACCGGTTTGCCATTTGACCTTTTTGCCAAGGATCCGGCTGTACTGCAAAAGAAACTCAAAGCTGTCATCACTCGTGAAGGAAAAACAATCAAACTCGGTAGCATCAATAAAGAGCAATGGCACATGGCAATTCTTCGATCCGGAAAAGGTGAAGACGGCCGGGCCGCCTGGATGGCCTATGACACCGGCAAAAATCATGGGCACTGGGATGGATTAAATTTGGGGTTAATTGCCAAGGGTTTAAATTTAATGCCGGACTTTGGTTATCCGCCTGTGCAATTTGGCGGCTGGAACAATGCAAAAGCCAACTGGTACCGCAATACAGCGTCCCATAATACCGTGGTCGTTGATGGGAAAAACCACAATAATGGTGCTGGCAAAACTACCCTTTGGGGAGCAGGTGAGCATGTTTCCATGTTGCGGGTTTCCTGTCCACAGTTTTTTGCGGGTAAACAATTCGAGCGAACCATTGCCACTGTGGACATATCATCGAAAGACTTTTATATGCTGGATATATTTCGTGTGGTTGGTGGAAAAGATCATGCAAAATTTATGTCCAGTACCTTTGGAAGTATCAGCACCGCAGGCTTAAACTTAAAAAAGGGAGTGAAATATGGCCATGGTACATTTATGCAAAACTTCAAAACTGATGCCGCGACAAAGCCGGGCTGGAGCGCAGAATGGGATATCGACGATTATTATTCATATCTTCCAAAAGGAACTGAGCTACATCTAAAAGTTACCGATTTGACTAGTAATGCCCAGGCCAGCACTTGTGAAGCCTGGATCAATGCCGGCACATACAAGAGAAATGATGAAAAGTGGATCCCTCGCCTGATGATTCGCCGCCAAAGTCCCAAAGGCAGTAAGACCCCATTGGCTTCTACCTTTGTTTCGGTGATCGAACCCTTTGGCAAGACATCTAACATTGCCACTATTAAGCGTCTGGACTTACATGGAGCAGACGGCAAAAAGCTCGCTGATAGTTTTGTTGCGATTGAAATTAGCTTAACCAATGGTCGTCGTGATTTATTTGTCACTACAGATAAGAAAATGTCGAATAAAAAACTCATTCAAAAAGACTGGGCTTTAGAATTAACTGGTGATACCTGCTTAATCCAAAAAGATGCCAAAGGAAAAATTCTTAGCATCACCGGAAAGTGGCGCGCATTAAAAGTAGATAATTTCAATCATAAGCCGAAAGCTAAAACTGATTATATCGAGAAACTTATAAAGTAATGTGACGTAGAAAATAAAGTAACGTAGAAATAAAGTAACGTAGAAAATAAAGTAACGTAGTTACTATTCTTCCAACCAGAGAATGCATGTCACCCCGCGAGGGTAATAAAGACTGCCTTTGGCAATGCCACTGGTCATTTGATCACTCCAGGCAAAGGGTAGGTTCTCAGGTTTAAGCAACCACTTTACATGGGCAGCATCGGCGCGTTTGCCAGTTGCCGGGGTTTTTACACCAAGGATCTCACGGGCAACAAATTGGCAGAGGTAAATTTTTGACATCCATGAATTGTCGGCTGTACTGGAAAGTTTCCAGCCACCATCATCATAGAGGCAAACACCTTTTTTCAAAACTGCTTGCAGATGTTTTCGTAGTGCCTTGATCAAGTCGCCATAAGGCCCGTTTTCTTTCAGAGCATTTTTGTCCCCAAGGACATATGGAAAAACCAAACCTTCAATGGCCGGAATGATTAACGAATTACAATCTTCATTTAATACTGCGGGTATCGTGCCATCACTTTTCACTTGAGAAAGAATGCTCTCAGAGGCCCGCTTGGCCTGTTTATTGGCAGCCTTGGCTTCCGTAGGACAGTTATGTGCTGTAAATATATCAGCCATAGCCAAATAAGAGGCCCAGCTTTTTACTGCCAGGTACATATTATTGCGAGACTGTCCCAGTGAGGTATCCAAACTATCGTAGGTGGTGATTTCAGCACCTGAACCGGTGCGCGAGGAATCCAGGGACATTAAGCCATTGCGTTCACTGTCCTTGGGATTATCCCGATTCATCATTGAACGCAAACATTGTTTGAATTGCTTCAGCTGTTTTTTTAACCATGCCATATCATTTGCTCCATTGGCATATACAGACGCAGTAAGAATCCAGTTAACCAATTGCTCATGGGTCATATGAGAAAAACATCCGCTTAAATTCTTCAGTTCGTAGGCTGAAAACTTAGGCCGTGAAAAATGATTGAACTGCCCCATGTCATGAGTAAAGCTAATGCCACCAGGGTGTAT
Organism: Lentisphaeria bacterium; assembly: GCA_013215875.1. Classification (GTDB taxonomy): domain Bacteria; phylum Verrucomicrobiota; class Lentisphaeria; order JABSQK01; family JABSQK01; genus JABSQK01. The sequence continues at coordinate 3,584 of JABSQK010000318.1, read as the reverse complement.
ATTTTCACCACCCGGAAAATGCACTTTGTCTGTATAGGAATAACGCTCCGTAAATAAATCCAATTCATTCCGAACTGCCCAGGGATTCAATTTCATTTCAAAAAATAATTGATCGACAATGAGGTCGAAGGTATTCATCATGCGATACTCGCCTTCATTTACAACCCAGATCGCTTTGCCTGCCTTATCCAATAATTGCGATGATCCATAATAGCTGCGAATGGCATGGGTCATTTGAAAGCGCTGGTCATCCGTCAACTTTTTGGAAGCAAGAAGTTTGTTGCATGCTTTAGAACGCTGACGGTAATCGGTAAAATTCTTTAGAGTATAGCTTCCTACTTCAGTAATGGTTTTGAAATAGCGATAATACAAATAGCTGGTCGACATGCCAGTGGTGACGATGCCACCACGAAAGAAACAAACCGCAAAGCGAAAGGTCTTTTTCTTGCCAGCCTCAACAGAGGCGAGTAGCAAGCCCGTACCGCCCAGGCCGAAATTGTAATTATCCTCTATCTTTTCCGTCAAAATTTCATCGGCATTAAATCCGGTCGCAGCAATCATATTTTTGCTATCTGTATAAATAGCAGTTTGTTGTCCTTTTCCAATGCCGACTGTACCTTTGCCACAACCGTCACGTATAGTTGCATCATTTGAATGCCCGGGGGCATATCCAAAAAATGCTTTTCTGGCTTTCTTTCCCTTCGTATTATCGATAGTCAATTCGGCTAAAACGGATGGACAATAAACGGATTTGAGACTGCTGGCCGATGCTTTATCTGGATCCGGTGCAGATTCCACTCGTGAATAAATAGTAAAACTTAAGTCACCTGCAGTCCATGTATCGGTACCCAATGCGAAGTCCCGCTTAATCTGTTTTAGAGGAAACGTTTTTATAATAGACTCAGCTGCATCACTACCATCTTTTTCTTCGCCGGTGCTATCGGTTTCACGCCCATGATCATAACGGGCACTTTCACTTTCGGCTCCTTGGAAAAAAGGCAGGGCCTGAAAACTGCCACCTGCTTTTGTTTCCACACCAATATAAATATTCTCTTCGGCTGGGCGACCCAGTTCCAATCCCAGTCCCCCATTCTGTTCAAGGCAACCCAAGGTAAATGTACTATGTGAGCCAATAGGCGAGTGAAATGCATTAAAAAATTGTGTCATAATCGTATCCTAAAATCTGTTTAATTTCGCAGCTTTAGAATAGATTTTCCCGGCATTTATTCAACCTGTATCATGCTTTTATAATTTGAGTTGTCGCGAACTCCTCCCTAAGCTGTCCCTAAGAAGTCGCAGGTGCAGACAAATTGCATGATCAACAACGCTCCACTCGCCTCGAATTATCACTAATTCCGCGAGAATTTGCCTTAAAAAGGAGCTGGCGATCAATTAATAGAAAAAAAGACGCTAAAGCCCTGATCTTCTGAAATATGGAATAGAAAATGCGTTAGAATGGACAAAATCGGAATAGCTATGAGCAAAAATCAAGCGAAAGAAAAATCAGAGACAGCGGTTTTAGAATTTAATGACTTCAGGCCTAAAGCTGGGGATGTCATAGGCCATTTTGAATTGAAAAAGAAAATCGGTGAAGGTGGAATGGCTTCAGTCTACCTAGCAGTGGACAAAAATCTTTCTCGCAAAGTTGCATTAAAACTTCTCAGTTTCTCAAAAATACCATTTGGTGAAAAGCATATGCGAGATACCATCGAAAAGCGTTTTATACAGGAAGCAAAATCTGCTGCACTGGTCAATTATTCCGGCATTGCCCAAATCTATGAAGCAATGTTTCCGAGAAATGATAACTGGTACATTGCAATGGAGTATATCGATGGCGGCACTTTTCAGGATCTGATAGACAGTGATGAGCAAGTAAGCTTCGAAAAGATTAAAGAAATTGCCCATAATGTGGCGACAAGCCTAAATTATGCCTGGGAAAATCACAAGCTGATTCACCGCGATATAAAACCCCAGAATCTTATGCTGACCAAAAAAGGTGAAATTAAGATTGTCGACCTGGGTCTTGCCAAACCATTATTATCTGAAGAGGAGTCACTGAACATTACCATTGTTGGAGCCGCTGTTGGAACTCCCTACTATATGGCACCGGAACAAGCTGAGGGGCAGGACAATGTTGACCTTCGCTGTGATATATATGCACTTGGGGTGACCTTATATGAATTATGCACTGGCAAGAAACCTTTCGAGGGAAAAACTCATCCAATGATCTTTATGGCACAAATGCAAAATCAGTATAAGAAAATAAGCACGATGAGAGAGGATATTCCAGACGCATTCGAAAAACTGATTGGTCAAATGCTCGAACCACAACCATCCGATCGCCTGGACAGCTACCAGGTATTGATCGATGAACTGGAATCCATGACGTCTGGGAAAAAAGAAAAAATACAGCCAAAGAAACAAGCCCCCGAAACTACCAAAAAAGTTGATAAATCGCCACGAATAAAGGCGAAGCAGGCTCAGCTTCCTGATACCCAGGAAATTATAAAGAACGAAGAAAAGGAACTGAAAAAGAAGCAGAAAATAGAGAAAGATCTTACTCAGATGACCCAGAAAGCAGTCGAAAAAATAAAAAAAACTGACGATCAGCTTTTTGAAAAAGAAGAGCCAAAGCGGCAAGCTGTTGGAAGCAAGATGAACACTTATATATCGATGTCCGAATTCATGATTAAGGTGAAAATGAAAAACATCTTTCCAGCAATGAATACCAATGTAATGGACTTGTGTAAACTGAAAGAGCGTAAAAATGTACGTGCGAATGAATTAACGAAAATAATCATGCGCGATAGTTCCCTCTCTTCAAACTTTTTATCTGTTATAAATTCCAGTCTTTATAGCCCGAATATTCCTATAAAAACCGTATCGCAGGCTGTTGTTCTACTGGGTTTTGAAAAAGTACGCATGCTTGCCTTACGCCTGAGCCTATTCACTAAGGACTATAAAAATAAAAAGAATCAACTACTTCTAAATCTCATGACATCATCTTATTTTACAGGTGCATTTACTATGGGCTTGCTCGGCAAATCAGGCTACCCAAAATCCGAGGAGGGTTTTATTGCCGGCATGCTAAGCCAGATCCCGCAATACATCATAGCCAATATCTTCCCAAGTCATTATCTGCGTATTAGAAATCTGGTGAGAGAAGGCAAATCAATAGATACGGCATGCAGGCAAGTCCTTAACCTGAATTATGACCTATTATCAAAAAATATTATTTCCAGTTGGCAATTACCTGATGAGTTAAAGAAAACACTGTTGAGAAGTACTGACAAAAAGGGATACCTCAAGCCATTTATCCATGAGGCAGCAATTCTTTCAGACATGTATTTCGGAAATATAAAAACTGATAAAAAGCGTTTAAAAGTTGTAACAGAACGCTTGCAGCAGTTAACGCATAAACAAAGCTTAAGGCTATCAACATTTATAGAAACTACATGTAACTCAGATAAGAGTATAAATAAATTTTTTGATTTCACAGAGAAAAATATCGGCGAGACAGTTGGCCTTATCAAGACTGGTGCAGTTCCATTCAATCACTTTATTGTTCCAAATGCTGTCAGCTT
>JABSQK010000317.1 GCA_013215875.1 Lentisphaeria bacterium | reverse complement strand
GTTTTCAGAAAGAATTCCCGCCAGAGTAATCCCTTATCAAAATTAAAGCGTTTTATATCTGTTATATTCAGGCAATCATAACAGTCTTCAATCATCATCTCATCATCCGAGTATCGCAAATAAAGACAGACTAAAAAATTGAGAAATCCCAAGTTATTATTGTAACGGCCAGGTTCCAAAATAGGATGATGAAAGCCCGCAGTTGCTTTAATTAAAATTTTCTTGCGAGCAACAAGATCAATTATGAATGCCAGTTTTTTATTATCGATAGCTGTAGGTCCGGTCCCTCTAACTTTTAAAGCAATCTTTGGCAGATCCGTATTTTTTGATAGTGATTCTATTAATGTGCATAAGTGCTGAACTTTGCTCTGCCAGTCATCTTGTGACAAATCAATTTCGAGACAAACAATAAATAGTTTATTGATAAACTGCTCAAGGGTATGTCGTATCGTGGTTTCGTTTATATCGTTTAATTTCATTTCATAACTCACAACATTTATTAAGGTCCGATCATAGTCCAAGAGCTCAGCAATTTCATCGCTGATTCCTTCATCTGTGAGCAACGGGCCAAGAATCGAAATGTTTACGGGTTTATTAAAACCATAATCGCGAAGCGACTGATCTTTTAGTTTTTCGAAGTCCTCAATTTTTAGTACTGCGTCGGCATTCGGCATTCCTGGGCGCTGGAGTGTCGTCGAAAATTTTGCTGCGGTACTTAATGCATCGACAAATGTTTTCTCTGCCGGAGGAAACATGCCCGCATAATCAAAAACCTTATCCAATATTATTTCAAGTGCCTGATTTTCCATCTCAACTCACAATTTGATTAATCTTTCCGAAGATCGATTGATCCCCATTTAGCATTTCCATCTCGACCCGGTCCCCTATCTTCATAAACGGGGTTTTCATTTCACCGGTCTCAATTTTTTCAATCATTCGTTGTTCCGCGATACAGCTAAAGCCACTGTCTTCGCTTTCATTTGAAAATGTTCCACTACCGATAATTGTGCCTGCACTTAGATCCCTGGTTTTTGCTGCATGGGCAATCAACTGACTAAATGAGAAATACATTTCGTCACCATTTACATGGCCAAAAAATTCGTTATTGTAGCGTGTCGATAATGCGAGATGAACTTTACTATCCTTCCAGGCACTACCAAGTTCATCGGGGCTTACAGCAAATGGGGCATAGGCAGACTTGGGCTTCGATTGTATAAAACCAAAACCAGTTTTTACTTCTGCGGGAATTAAATTTCGTAAACTTACATCATTCATCAATACCAGTAATTTTATATGTCCCGCCGCATCAGTCTCAGAAATTCCCGCTGGAACATCATCCACAATCACAGAAACTTCGCCTTCAAAATCAAGCCCGTAACTTTCATCTATTAATTTTATATCATCAAACGGCCCAAGACTCTGGTCACTGATTCCCTGGTACATTAGTGGGCGTTCGTAGAGTTCCTCGGGCAATGGGGCATTCCGTGCTTTTCGAATCAGCACGATGTGATGAATAAATGCACTACCATCAAGCCAGGCCCATGTCCGGGGTAAAGGTGCCATAAACATAGCATCTTCAAGTTTAATACAATCAGCTGATTGCTCCTGCAATCCCGCGCTCAGTGATTCAAAGACCGCTTTCGCATTTCCCCAATCAGCAATCGCCGCAGCCATTGTTGCGTAGGGTTCTGGAACGACTACTCCCAAGCTATGATCATGCGAGACAAGCACAAGTTGCCCATCCGGCGTATCGTTTTTCACTGTGGCCAGTTTCATAAAATCTCCTTATAAATTTCCACGTAAGGCCTGCTCTTTTTCAATTGCTTCGAAAAGTGATTTAAAGTTTCCTACACCGAATCCATTTGATCCATGGCGTTGTATAATTTCAAAAAATAAAGTGGGTCGATCATGTGCAGGTTTCGTAAAAAGTTGCAATAAATACCCGTCTTCATCGCGGTCCACAAGAATTTTCAGCTTACGAATTACTGCCAAGTCCTCTTCAATTAACCCGACCCTATCGGCAAGCTCATCGTAATAACTGTCGGGCACATTCAGGAATTCAACACCCTGCTTTTTCATCGTTTTTATCGTGTGAATTATATCATTGGTTAAGAGAGCAATATGTTGTACACCCGGACCATGATGAAAATCGAGGTACTCCGAAATTTGTGATTTTCTCAGACCATCTGCAGCTTCATTTATCGGGAATTTAATTTTGCCCGATTTATCATTCATTACCTTGGACATTAAGGCTGAATATTTTGTTGATATATCCTCAGTGGTAAAATGGCGC
>JABSQK010000316.1 GCA_013215875.1 Lentisphaeria bacterium | reverse complement strand
TTAACAGGAAAAACGGGATGATGCCCTGCGACAATCTTGAACCGGGCATCGGCGTGGGCCTCGAGTGTGGCGTCAAGCCACGAGCACTCGACGTGTCCGGGACCACCGAGGCCCGAGTAGCTCGTGTTTACCATGACCAGCAAGAAATCCCCGCGCCGCAGCCAGTAGCTCAGGCCATCCTGTCCGGGCGGTCCGTTGCGCGGTATATCCGGGAATACCTGGCGCCAGATACGCTCCGAATCGGCATCCGGCGTATCGTGGTTGCTGGTGCAATGATAGATCGGAATGCGATCTGCGTCGTGCCAGCTCATCTCCTCGCCCAACCAGTAATTCCACTGCTCCTCAAAGGATTGCTTCTCGGCGTATGTCCCCATGATATGGTCACCGAGGAAGATGATGAAGTCGGGCTCCGGGTGCAAGTTCTGAAGGGCTGCATTGACACGAGAAAAATTCGATTCAAAGGGCCCCCCGGAAAGTCCTGAACAACAATCACCGTAAAACACAAACTGATGACCGCCCGGTTGTGGCGTCAAGGCTCTAGCAGTTTCTTTCTTCATATCACCGGCGAACGCGTTATATTGCAGCAGTGGAAGTACTGATGCTTTTTCTGTATTGATCTGTAATTTTTATTTTCCACATTGTCATTCTATAGTAGATCTGAGCATAAACAACAAAATATTAAGGATATTCCAGCTGTGGAATAAGCGTTGAGGTTAGTCGCACGTCCTAAAATCGCTGGTATCACATTCGTTGGAGTTCCGCGTTCACGCGGTAGCAGTATTGATGATCACCGAAACTGCCACCTCCTGCTCAGTGACGAAGTCACAAAGACAACCGCAGGTTGAACGAAGTGGTCAACGAGGAACTCCAACGAACAGCAACTGAATCGACAGCCCCGATCGCCCGCAGACAGATTTTCCGATTAATCACGCGTCCTGAAATCGCTGGTCGCTAGTCGCTGGTCGCTAGTCGCTAGTCCTGCATCAATCCGAAAAAGATTTAAGATTAATCACACATCCTGAAAACTACTATCACATACAGCGGCTATGAAAAACCCGACTGTCGCCGCTGTAACCGCCACATGACCAGGGGAGATTCCAATGCATATGTTGATCCACATAGATATCGCGTTTGCCATTTATTGTGATGGCTAAGCCTGTTGCTTCTCGTGCTGATAAAATACGCACATCTGCCTCAACCGGTAATAACTCAACTTGAACATCTGGTACATCTTCATTTAAGAAGGGTACTAGTACTGTCACAAAAGTAAAACTTCCCGTTTCGTCACGAGTGTAAACCAATTGTCGAGTATTGAAGTAATCGTCTAATGGATATGGACATGGTGATAGATCGCAATCCCCATCTGCTCCGGGTACCGGAACGAAGAGTAAATTTCCGCCATCACCTTTTGTGACAGCTCGGTTGTTCTCGCACTGTTCCACATCAACACCGACTTGAAAATGCTGACGGTAGGTGTGCGGAGTTTCAGTGTTTGCATAGAACCGATCGATAAGAATCCAGTAGTTGTCACGAAGGTAAAAAAGTTTACGTCGACTTTCAGATACAGGCGAAGCGAGACGATCATATGCTTCATGGGATCCAGAGAAATAGGCATAGTCAGCCTCTGATCGCCAATCGTCAATAGTTGGGGTTTCTGTTCGCGAGAAGCGGTAAATCGCTTTGATCGGTACATGTTCTTCCCCATCAACAGTAGCTGTGCTGTGGCTAGCTGTCGAGATACGCCACATGCGATCCATATTTGTCATGTCACCCACGTCTGGCCCTTTCCCATTACCAACTAGGATTTCACGTCCTCTGCTACACAAATGCAAATCAAATAATGCGCTGTGACCATGACTGCTGCCGACTTTGCCACGTGCGCTTGCTTCAATTGCAGCAAAATTTGCCGCCCGTGTCCAGTCCGTCCGCATACAATAATAACCGGATGATTCTAATGCAAAATCAAGACGTGATGGCTTTTTCGCAATGACCGCATCATAAGCGGCTTTTATGTTTTCTCCCGTACATTGGTGATGCAGTCTGTCAATCATCATCTCACCTGTGGGACGTGGCGGGTTCGGAATTAATGTTTCAGCAAGATATTTTGCTTCACTGCTACCATACAGTGCCGCAAATTCACACAAATTATTTTCGATATAAGGTGCAAAGAAATGACAGTCACCAAACCATGGAGCATTACCGTTTGGTGTCATGAATTGCCATTCTATATCAGCTGCTTTTTTTGTAATATCATAAAACTTATCACTGAATCGAAGGCCGTTATCATGAGCGGTTCGGATAAGACCTAAGAAAAGATAGGCTGTTCCAATATGATATCCCATTGAACATTCTCTTGAGAAGCCATCTTTGTGAAAGAGCATGGATGCCTCGCGTTCAAAATACTCTGGATAAAATGATTTGAACCGTTCAAGGTGTTTAAATTCAGGAAAAAATAATCCCATCTTCCAAGTTCCCGCGTGTTGGTGAATCCACCAGTTATGCCCATCTGTCCCGTGACTATGCCCACCCCAACTAACCGTTCCTTCCCATTCACGTTCGAAGGTATCCAGCAAGAAACCAAACACTGGAATTAAAGCGGCGTCGGAACATTCTGGTTGTGCCCAGACACGCTGCAGATAATTGCAGATATTGACGCTGGTATGAATCGCGCAGGTATGCCAACGATCACGGTCTGCGATGACCTGTTCTGCATAGTGGTCAAAGTCTTTTGCTGTTGCGGCAACATGAAGGTATGCGGGATAAAGTGTAAGTAGCGTATCGCGTCCATCGTGATAACTGCCACCATCAATGGAAATTTGAGAAACAGCGTCAATTGCTTCCTTAGCTTCTTGCTTGAATTCAGCTGTTGCATTGGCTCGAAGTTCTGCAATATAATCAGCAGGATAACCCAGTTTAGGAGTGGGGCGTTGGCGTAAATGACGGATAAACCCAAGAATCGCTGTTTCAACATCTCCATCCTGCCAAGCCTGGGCAAAGTCTGTGTTGCATAAGTCGTCACGATCCCAGTCAACAGCTGCACCTATGTCTTTGGCAATTGCAGTGCATGGTTTCATTTTGATGATATCAAATGAGTGCTGCATAAATTGGTTTCCATTTTCTGCTATCGCAATCACTAAGGCATTCGTTCCGTCAACCATGTCAGATGGATCAATGTTAATCGTGATGACATGTTCGCCTGGGATTAATTCCAATTCTGATTCAGCGCATGATGTGCCGTTTATTGCTGCTGAGATATATCCCTTGCCTGCATCTTCAGATACATGCATAACAACTTGGCATTGCACGGATTCCTCGGGAGTAAACCAGTCATTAAATTTAAGAAGTTTTGCCGCAGTGCTTACGGGATGAGATTTTTGTTCAGGAATCAACAGCCCGAATTTTCCTGGATTAAATTTATTTATTAACCCATCCATCCACTTGTAAAAATCGAGATTACCATCATCTCTATGGTTATTATAAGAGATGGTATAGCCAATGGTTGACACATTATCGTATTGATGTTCACCAAGACGATTCCATGGAATGGTAATGCTATAGTATTGTGAGTCACCATTATCGGAGAACGTAGCAGGGAATTCATCTTTATTGATATCTTCTGCTCCATGCCAGATGTGAATATGCGGATTTTCATTTACACCGGCAAACCCAATGTGTATAATGTTATCTTCGGAGAAATCCGTGCTGCGTGAGACTGCTGTGTCAATCCCAATCTGAAAACAATCCGCCCGCCAGATATCTGCCCCGGAGAAGGACTGCTTGTGAGTATTATTATGGACTGTCATCGTGAGTTGAAGTCCCGCTTCATCAACCCAAAGTCCGTGTTCAAGCTTTACAGCACCATTGTCATCATTAAGAATAATCTGAGGGGCAGGTTTATATGTTGGGATGGTGCAACTCATACTTGGAATGGATGAATGAAAAGTTTTTATCTCTGACATATCAGTTTACCTTGTTTGGGTTTCATTTGTTATTAGACGCTTTAAACGTTTTCTGGGTTGCAGTTTTAGATTCTAATACGTGATGTTTATAAGAAATTTTTCCGGCAGCAGATAAGGATAGGGTGATCGCATTTTCCTTAATAATCACAGCACCTGCACGACCACTAAAAGATATAGTGTCTTTTTTATAAACAATAGGCTTGTGGGAAAGAAACACATAATCCACACGGTTTCCAGATTTCACCATAACGCCTTTACCATCGAGATCTGTAAAAACAGCTGGCTTATCTGTTTTCATACGTGGGTATAACACGGCTAAAATAGGGGACTGCCGTTTTACAGAAACACGAATACTCCGCTGGAACAAGCCATCACCGCTATTGAAGTAACGATACGCAATAGGTGCTGTGCCTTCACGTAAGCGACCCTGTGTTTTTGAAAAACTGTGAGAGCGTGACTCCAAAAATGGCGATAGCACTTTCACACTATCTTCTTCCAAGTCCAAATCATCATCGACATCATCTATTTTAATGTCTGCATCTGCGTTTGGCAGGGCATTCGGGTTATTGATAAACTCAGCTTCATCACGTTCAATTCGCTTAATGCGATCCATAAGACTCTTCGGCATCCAGACATCCAGATTCACATCGCCTTTACAATTTGCTATTATGACATTGTCTTTTACCATCGGTACTTTAACCGTATTCAACCACAGAAACCAATCATCTGCCTTCACACTTGTTGGCTTCTTCGGGGAGACAATATCACGTACTAGATAGTAATTAGACCCCAATGGATCTGGGTCTTTCACAAATAAGACCTGCCGTTGCCAAAGGGTCTGCCGGTCATATTCAAAGCGTACATAATCCGTATCGGCCTGTGCCGAGAATTCCTTAAAATAACCCATGCCTTTCAGGTTAATTTTACTATGCCACCATGCAGGCTTAATTCCTTTATATCCCCAGTCCAACACCAGTGGCTGCCCCTTCCCAAACAAGGTGAATGATCCATTGTCGCGACTATAATGCGACCACTTCATGCCACCAAGTAAATGCATATGGGTTTCATGTTTTCCGGGAAATCCATTTCGTAGTATCGCCGCACCCAACGGAAATAATTCACTACCCCATGTTGGCGGTCGACTCGGTTCAAAATCAGCAACAGAAAACTCAGCATAATAGTTTTCCATACTGTCACCACCAATTCCCATTACCAGGGGACTCCCCATTTCTTTCCAGATCCACTGCAAATCATTCGCTGCATCTGGATCCTTATCTTTAACGATTTTTGCCATGAGACTGGTGATCATCGTTAATGCATACCGGGGTGTATCACCAACAGCAGGCATATGTCGTAAATTATGAAATGACTTATCCCGTGGTGTTGTAATTTTTGCCATGAACATGATCGATTTCAATAATCGTTTATCATAGGGTTCTTTCACTAAGCCAGCACGAAACGCCGCATGCTGGAAGATGGCAATGACATAGCTTAGCTTCTGGTAATGAGGGCATTCTATCCAACCTCCATTTGGCCCGGAAAATGCCGTTAATTCTCTATCCAGTTCGTCCCAGCCAATCTTATACCACTCCTTGGCTTGGGGATGATCAAACAACAGACACGAATACATTCCCACCACAGTATGACGAAGAGTTGTCATGTTTGGATTCGCGCGAAAGTCCCGGCTCAAGTCATAATAATTGGGATCTGATACTTTTTCACAAAGAAACGCAAGCTGTGAAATAAGCCGTTGTTTTTCACTGTCTGTAAATACATCGTTTCCAAAAGAAATATCGACTTCAAAAAGAAGGAAGAGCAAGCTTTCACAGAAATGCACAGTGCCTTTATGAGGAGATGGTGCAATATGTCCATGGCTGTTTTTCCCACTGGTGAACCTGCTGATATGATCACTCAAAGACCGCAATACCTGTTGCTTCATCTTTGCCTTGGACTTTGCAGTTGGATTCTGGATAAAATCCCAATATATTTTTTTCCGTGGCGATGCATATCTTGCCGTATCCGGAAAACGCTCCTTCGCGCGTTTAATGTCTTTTTTATCAATGAACAATCGCGGATAAGACATTGAAAGCGCCTTGCTATCCCACTCCAATGTCATGTTCAATACATCTTGTAACGGTGTAATACAGTGTTTCAAATAATAAACGTGCGCATCTGGCATCTCAGTATCAGGTTTAACAGTTCGTGCAATTGTACTGTTCCCAATGATCCACTTGCGGCCAGGCTCTGACAAGTGAGCAGAAAAATAAACATCGCCTTTGCCATCATGTTTTAACTTCAGTGATTTCCTTGGACCATCTCGCTTACCTGCAGTCGCCCAGGCTGATGATTTACCAGCAGCAGCAAAAACGACATCTCCATTATCTTTCTGGTGCTGCCGAGTTGTGAGGGGAAGAATATCTTCTTCTAATGACAAGTCATCATCGTCCTGATTTTCCTCAGGGTTGTTAAATTCCGCAGGCTTTACCTGTATGGGACCTTTATCTTCTTTGCTATATCGATAAGTCATGCCAACAGGTTTTTTGAAGATCCCGAACACACTCGCAGCTTGTGGATTCCACCAGGCAAGCCAGGGATCGATATTTAAAACGTGTGATGCTTTGCCTGGCTTGATTTCATATACAAAATTTTCATCATGTTTTCTACCTGGAGTATCCAGGGATGAATTACGGAAAAAGCATGCATTGGGCTGCAAGTTTTTCTGCAAACTGAATTCCCAAACAGAACCATCGTTCAAATTAAACGTCTCATGGATTTGTATGACAGGATCACCCTTAATCAGTCGGAACCTTATAATCCATGCTGCATCTTTATCAAAGCTATAGGTGCAAACAATCTCACTAAACACAGGACCAACCGAGACAACATCCACTGTATACGATTTAATGTTTCGCTTTGTACGTAAACGGGATTCTCCTGCCCACTTTCCTGAGAGTAATTTTATCCCTGCAATTGGTCCTCTTGTATACACTCCTGACGTTGTTGGAACTCGAATACCAATCAACCCATTCTCTATACTTATCGTGGCCTTCGTATCTGTTCTCTTGAAGCTACTCTCTGTCTTCAGTGTTGATTTTTTATTGACCAGTTTATAGCGATGAACAGCCTTAGGGGAAAGGTCAACAAGAAACGATACAGTTTTTCCAGACACTTGAATCGATTTTTCGTTTCCATTTGCATCAATCAAAGAAACCGATTTCGCAGCAATTGCTTTTTTATTCAAGTCAACTGTTACAAGTTCGTTTTTCCAATTATGATCGAGGTATTCTTTAATTGAAAAGGTCTGCAGCGTCTCAGCTGCAGACAATAACCCACACGTAAAATATATTAACAGATATGCAACGTTTAAATTCATTCATGCTCCTGATGGTAATGGGTTGCAGTATGATCATGATCCACCCCGGCAAGCTGCATCTGATTATGCAGCTTTCGATGGGCAGACGTTAATGTCATTTTTAGATGCGTCAACTGGCTGATTAATATAGCTTTTATTCCACGACCGAGGGTATTTCCATTTCGGCTGGCAACTAATAATCTGTCCAAGATCCATCTGTAAATCCGTAAACCCAAGCTCATCAATATCTGTGGAAAATGATTTTCCTTTGGCACGTTGATGCACATTTTTTCTCGTCGATTCCAACGCAGAGGATTCTGTTGCAATTTTCCTGCTGCACTGACTCCGCTCAATACCACAGTTCCGAATTTAGAGATGCATTCGATATGGTCAATTTCTTTAGCTGGATGTGGATTTTCCCAGGCATACACCCAATTTGTCCAATTCTGACGATCCTGCATATCCAGTAAATATTGACGATGTCCCCATAAGCCAAGAGATGCACTACGTGTCAGGGGCTTAAAAAGGGAAGAACCTGGCCCATCAATCATAGTCTTGCTCATAAATAATCTCCGTGGTTTAGAATCGCTAATTTAATGGTCTTTAAGTTAATTAAAAGAGTCAAAAAGCGAAAACTTCAAAAAGTCATTGAGAGAATAACCAATACAAGCTAGGGGCTACGGACCATTCTTCTCTCAGGGTAGCTACGAAGGTTGAAATGGGCACAGGTCTTGGTATTAAAGTGTATCTATCTACACACAGCTACCCAATAAAAAGTGCGAAGCCTGAAACCCTCGCCGCATGAACTGTGATTTACAGTTCATGCGGCCAAAAGCTTACACGACCATATACCACCCAGATCCGTATTGATCTGTGGTTCCTTTTTATACGACAACATTTTTAATTTTCACATTGATGTATCCGCCACCACCAGATATAGTTAGGCTTTAAGAAACAAGCATTGCCTTAGTCCAGTAAAAACAAGCGAGTACATGGGGGCGTAACACGAATGTCAATAACCTTCACTTTTCGATTACTGTAAGCCTTGCCCGTAACTGCATCTGTAACCTTACGTGGACGTGACAGATTAATCCGTCGTTTCCCGGCTTTCATACTATGGATAGAGACAAGACTGTCACTTGCATAAATCACATCATTCTCTTCACACCAAACAGTGCTGCCGGCGTAACGGGCACAGGAGCGAATGAGTTCCGATGGTAAAGGAATGGCATGACTCCATACCACGGCATAATCATTTTCACCACGTCCACCCGTCTTGCCATTCGCTCTTGCACCTTTACCAAATTCATTAATGAATAAACCCGTACGATGTATAAACCAACAGGCATTTGCATGACCAAGCACAGACGCCGTCGGGCAATTCTCAACCGCATTTTCTTTCGGTGTGATAGTTGGTCCATAAGGCATGGAATCACCATACACCATATTCGCAGGAAGCTCCTTTGAAATCGGGTGTCCATTAAGGTCATATACCACAACGTGACGTACCGTGGTGCGCAGGTGAATTTCCATATCAACACCAAGCAGTTTCGTGGCTTGTTCAGCACCAAGATAGTTTCCGTCAGTGATCCCAGTTCCAGGTCCAAAAATCGCTACATTACCTTTACGTAGTACTTTCTTTTTCAGAAGTTTTATTGTTTTAGAGTCCACTTTAAATAAATTTGGAAAGATCCAGGTCTTATAGTTTGGAATGTCTTTCTTTAAGTCACTAAGCAGGAAAATACGATAAGGGATTCCACAGTGAGCCAGCCCGCGAACGCGTTGCCAGATAACAGACAATGACTGAAAGCCAGATGTAAAATCTTCGTAAATGCAGCTTTCGTCATCAATGACAAATGCAATGGCATCTTCGGTTTCCTTATGAGGCCAGGTACGCATACTATCTATCATACGAGTATATCTTGTTACTGTCTTTTGAATTTTATCATCATGATAAAATGAGCTGCCGATATTGCACCAATAAAATTGAAATCCACGGGAAAACGGCAAAGCGATATTTCTTAATAAACCCGCTTCGACTTCCTTTGGCGTACGAAATGCACCTTGATCCTGAATGCCTACACCCACATAGCACCGGGTATCATCTTCCAGCATCATGGTTTTATTTCGCAGCGCCCAGGTATCACTAAGGCCTTCACACTCGTATGCAAACCCTAACGTACGTGCGGTATAATCTGCAGGTGTCCATGCACCATCAAAGCTGGGGTCATCTAATAATTTATCCACCCCCCATGAACCAGAGGCAAGAAGAATATTGTTGGCACTATGCCCATCTCCAATCCCATCAAAGTTCGACTGGATCTGCCAACCCAGCAATGGTTGCTTCGTAATATCCAGTGTTAATACACGTTCACGTTTCCATTTTTTACGACAACGATCTTTAACTGCGTTGGTAACAGTAAGAATCCAATTCTGAAATACATCCTGCATAAACATGAAATAATCAATTTCAGCAGCTGCGTTGCCTGGTTCAATCCAATGAAATAATCCAATAGACTCCTGCTGACAATTACTCGGTAACGACATGGCTGAAACGGGCTCCCCTTTAAAGGTCGGTGTACCTGAGCTTCGTTTTTCCTTCCATGCCTTATCACTCGGGATCTTAACAGAATTAAATGTGACTCGTTTATTTCCCCAAGCGTCACGAAGGTTTATCTGGGTGCGGTATTTTTTCTTTAACCATTTTCTAAACGATTCTGTATTACACGTTGAATGTTCAAAGAGAAAATCAGCAATAGATGTTTGAGTAAGTCCTTCTCCGTAGGGTAAGGCCATATACCCAATGATATGCTCTCCCCACCCACTGCCCTCAACGCAGTCGATGATTGTGTTAATATGCCTGGTAAGATCGTTCAAATAGCGCTTGGAGCTCCAGCTCGCTTCACGATAAGTCTTTCCATTTTCATCTGTCTGCATCTCATCCGGATAATTTTTTGTCCAACCAATGGGTGGAGATAAGTTAAACTTAATGTAAAACTGTGCATCCGGCTGCATCGATAGTATGGTCGTTGCCTGATAATCCAGATTATATGCATAGGCATGATCATTTTTAGGAAAAACGCCATCATCAATCCACATGGCTTGATCAAAAAAATCTGTCCCATTTCCTTCTGGACCATGAGGCTCATTGAGATGAAATGTCTTAACACCGCTATCAACAAATCGTTTTACCCGTGCGTCCCAATCGCCACGCAGAATATAATCACAGTAAATCGCCTGAGATGTTGGTTTACCATCAGCAATAACAAGTGGACGACCATTACGAGAACCAAGAATAGAACCTGAATGCCGTTTTGATTTCTTAGCTGTCATTGCTTACCTTTTTATGGTTATGATTGCCAATGTGTGTATTTGATAAGTATATAAGTCGACTCATTATGAAAACCCTTATTTTACTACGCCCTTAATATAACTCGAGTCACCCGCCAGAATTGTCTTCATTAAATCTGGATACTCATCGAGTGATACAATATGTGTAACGAGTGGTTTCATATCGATAATTCCACGAGAGATTAAATCAATCGCAACTGGTGATACATCACGAATTCCAGATGCTGGGGCTGAATTAATGACCGTAAACCCACCGAGATGCCATTTCGTCGGATCAAAAAATGCGGTCTCGCCTTTTAACCAACCAAATAGATTTATGATGCCACCGCGCCTTGTCAAGTCAGTCGCAAGATCCAAGCCTTGTTGACTTCCAGACGTATCAATAACAACATCATATTTGAGAGATTTCAATTCATCCAAATCATCGTTGAGACTATTATACGTTTCGAATGCACCGAGTTCCTTGGCAAGTTTCAGCCGGTCGTCATTTATATCAATAACATCGAAGCGAGAAAGAAACGGGTTTCCTTTCAAGGCTTGTATCATCATGAACCCCATATAACCTGCACCAATCATGGCCACCTTATCACCTGCTTTCAAGCGACAATGATCGAGACCATTCACCACACAAGATACCGGTTCAACAAGAAAGAATTCATCCGCTACATCATTGTCAGGAAGTGTATGAACATGCTCAGCTGCCATATTAAAGTAAGTCGCAAAACCACCACCTAACACACGGTCGCCTTCATTTAAAGTCGTTACTTTTGAACCTACCTTTTCGATATAACCCATGCCTTCATGTCCCGCTGGCGCTGGTACTGGAAATGCGCTTCCTGCCCGGCATGTCGCAATATCCCATGAACAAATACCACAAGCAGCACGTCGAATCTGTACCTCATGTTCACCTGGGTCGTTGAGGGATTCTTCTATAAGTTCAATGTCACCATTGTCTAGATAATTCACTGTTCTAATATTCATTGTTTATAACTCCTT
The DNA here is from genome assembly GCA_013215875.1 of Lentisphaeria bacterium. Lineage (GTDB taxonomy): Bacteria > Verrucomicrobiota > Lentisphaeria > JABSQK01 > JABSQK01 > JABSQK01. Next base: position 15,388 of record JABSQK010000316.1, on the reverse strand, counting down.
TCTAATGGATTATGAGATGTATAATATCGCCTTATCATGCTAACGGATCTCCTAGCTCTAGTTGCGCAGCTTTCATTCCGTCAAGTAAATCTGTTTTAATCTGAGCATAGAGTCCTTGAAAAATGAAAATACTCAGTATAATTACAAATCGGTGCATCGTTGTTCCTGTTCTATATTGAATCCTAAAGATAAAGCCATTTCTAATGCCTGTACACCTCATCCACTAAATTAATTGCTTCGCTTTCTTCCCCACACGATTCGGCGTCCCTCCGGGGCAGATCCGTAAATGCTAAAAAAACAGGGGTTGGCGTCCTGAAAAATCCCCCCGAAAAAAAACAGCTACCCATTACCTGTATTGTTTTGGAGAAACGCCCATCACCTGTTTAAAGACTCGTGAAAAATGAAAGGGGTTTTCAAAACCAAAATCGTTAGCGATCTGCTGAATACTTTTATCCGATACCTTTACTGCCTCTGCCGCTTTCTGAATACGAAAGGCATTGAATGCTTTTGCCGGGGTTTGATTTATCAGTTCTTTGCAACGGTAGGCCAGACTGCGTTCCGACATACCCATATCCACCGCCATCTCTTTTATGCCATATGAACGATTGCAGTTTTTGATAAAATTGTGTTGCAGACGCTGATGAAAATCAAGCTGTCGGGATAATTGGCGAAATTGCCCGGACAGAGTTTCCTGTGGCAATAAACGGATCACCTGCCAGAAATAGGTTTCCAGCATGGAGTCCTGTATGTAGGTTGAAAAAATATCATTTACCGATAGTTCACCGCTTAACTTCTTAAAGAAATCAAAGGGGGCATTCAAGCTGCCCACCCCTGTTTGCAATACCGGCTTTACGGCATCTTCAAACAATTGGATCCCCGTATTTTGAATGCCTTCCTGACTGTGCAGTGAAAAGTGATGAACGTAATGATCCTGCCCGGTTTTGAAATGATCCTGATGTCTATCGCCCGGTTTGATGATTAAAAACTCGCCGTGCTTAAGCTGAATTGATTCATCATTCAGGGTGCAGCGATAAGGCCCCTTATCAACAACAATCAGTTCATAATTACTGTGTTGATGCTCCGAATAATCACAGTCTTCATTAACAATCAAACGGTGAAAGTCTTCAAAAACCGGCCGAATCCGCATTGGCAAAGCGCCGGCGCTGCTGCGGAATATTTTTTCTTTATTTATCTGCATCAGAAATCCATGATTGGGTATACCAGATATAAGTGAAAGCATTGCGGTGGAAAGTCAAGCCTATATTTTTGCAGAAATAGATATGTTTTTGCATTTTAATCCATTTCTTTCTACTGATGATCATGTATTATAATCATGGTGTAAGTTTTGCAGTTATTTATAAAAATAGGAAACGAGCAGCATAAACGGCTCACTATCTTGGAGAAATCATGACAAATGTAGGAATAATCGGAATTGGATTTATTGGCGCGGTTCATATTGAAGCGTTGCGCCGTTTACCGGGAATACATGTAAAGGCGATTGCCAGTTCCTCACTTGAACGGGCAAAAGCGCATGCTGAAAATTTATCTATTGCCGACTACTATGGCGACTGGCGTGAGCTGCTGGCAGATGAGACCATCGATGTCGTTCATATCGCCACACCAAACAATCAACACTTTGAACAGGTCAAGGCTGCCATTGAAGCCGGCAAAGCGGTGATGTGTGAAAAGCCTTTGACAATGACAAGCGCCTCAGCAATTGAACTTCAGGCGCTGGCTAAAAAACATCAAACCGTAAATGCTGTTAATTTTAATATTCGTTTTTATCCGCTGATGCATCATTTAAAAGCCATCATTGCCGATGGCGAACTGGGAGAGATCCATACCATTCAGGGCAGTTATCAGCAGGATTGGCTCTTGCATGATACAGATTATAACTGGCGTCTGGAAACAGCCTTTGCCGGTGAATCACGAGCGGTAGCAGATATCGGTTCACACTGGATGGATCTGGCTGAATTTGTATCAGGCAAAGAAATCACAGAACTCTGTGCCGATTTCAAAACCATCCATCCCACACGTAAAAAACCACTTAAAGAGGTCGAGACTTTTTCCGGTAAAATGCTGACGGCAGATGATTACTCGGATGTCGCCATCGACACTGAGGATTATGCATCGGTATTATTACACTTTGGCAAGGCTGCTGCTGGTGTGTTGACAGTAACGCAATGTGCCGCAGGGCGTAAAAATCGGCTTTATCTCGAGATTCAGGGCAGCAAAAAATCCATCGCCTGGGATTCCGAAAACTGCAATCAGCTGTGGATCGGATCCCGTGATGAGATGAATGCTGTCTTACTGAGAGATGCGGCATTAATGCATGAGCAATCACACGAGACCATTGATTATCCGGGCGGCCATAACGAAGGCTTTCCTGATACCTTCAAGCAACTTTATAAATCATTCTATGCTGATGTAAAAGCAGGCAAGAAAGGTCCGAATACGACTTATGCAACTTTCGAAGATGGCATTCGCGAGTTGAATTTAACCGAGGCAATCATAAAAAGTAATAAAGAAAGGAAATGGGTGACCATATGAATCTTGGATTTGTAAGCGCAATTCTTGCGGATAGAAGTTTTAATGAAGTGATTGACTTTGCTTCGGAAAATAAATTCTCTTGTGTCGAATTAATGTGCTGGCCAAAAGGTAAAGCGGAACGCCGCTATGCCGGAGTCACTCATATCGATGTCAATGACTACGATGTTCAAAAAATCAAAGAAAGCATTAGCAGTCGTGGTATTTCCATTTCCGGATTGGGCTATTATCCAAATCCCCTGGATGCTGATTTAGAAAAACGCGAGGTCTATGTCTCTCATCTCAAAAAATTAATCAGTGCAGCAAAAGAACTTGATATCTCCGTAGTCAATACATTTATTGGCCGAAATCACACAAGCAGCATTGACGATAACTTTGCTGAATTTCGTAAGGTATGGCCTGACCTGGTTAAGTGTGCAGAGGACAATGGAATTAAAATTGCCATTGAAAACTGCCCAATGTTTTTTACGCAAGACGAATGGCCGGGCGGCCAAAACCTGGCATCGACACCGGCAATCTGGCGTCGCATGTTTGAGGAAATTGATTCAGATAGTTTTGGCTTGAATTATGACCCGTCCCACTTGGTTTGGCAGCAGATGGATTATGTGAAGCCAGTCTATGAGTTCAAAGAAAAACTCTTTCATGTCCACTTTAAAGATGCCAAGGTCTATGACGATAAATTGAATGATGTTGGCATCATGGCTGTTCCTCTTGATTATCATTCACCAAAACTCCCAGGACTGGGCGATGTGCAATGGGGTAAATTTATCTCTGCCTTGACGGATGTTGGCTATAATGGCGATGCCTGTATTGAAGTGGAAGATAAAGCATTTGAAGGCAGCCCTGAAGCAATTGAATTGTCACTAATCCAAAGTAGAGATTTTCTTTCTCAATATGTCCCTTTAAGAAAATAACAGGAAACAAGTATGAAAGCAGCAGTTTATCACGGTAAAGAAGATATCCGCATCAGCGATGTTGATACACCGACTATTGGTGATGGAGAAATTCTCATCAAAGTACATGCCTGTGCCGTTTGCGGTACAGACATGCGCACATATAATCATGGACACAAATCAATAGAACCCGGCAGAGTGCTGGGCCATGAGTTTTGTGGAGAGATTGTCGAAAATGCCAGTAACAATCCACTGGCAATCGGTGAACGGGTCGTGATGTATATTGTCATGCCATGCGGAGAGTGCCGTTACTGCCAAAAGGGAATCGATAATATGTGCATGAACCGTACCACACTAAGCTATCATCACGATGGTGCATTTGCAGAATATGTAGCAATTCCAGAAAAAGCTGTAGCAAACAATCATCTTTATAAAGTACCGGATGCGATTCATTCCGATGCAGCGGCACTTTGTGAACCGCTTGGTTGTGTGCTGAATGCACATGGTCGATTGCAGGTCACCAGTGACGACCAGGTTGTCGTTCTGGGATCCGGTCCTATTGGTGTGATGCACGCACTGGTTGCAAAAGTTCATGGTGCAAAAAATGTGATGCTCCTGGATCCATCAAAGGAGCGCCTGGATATTGCGGAACGCTTTGGCTTTGATCACTACATTCAAGTCAGTTCTGATAAAGCCCATCACGATGCCGTTATGAAAGCGACTGACGGCTTCGGTGCTGATGTGGTCATCGTAGCCTGTTCTGTGGCAGCTGCACAATCGGATGCCCTGGAGCTGGCCGGCAAGCAAGGGCGTGTAGAATTTTTTGGCGGCCTGCCAAAAGACAAGCCCATGACAACTCTCGATGGAAATCTGATCCATTATAAAGAACTGATGATCACAGGATCCTTCAGTGAAAAACGTATCGACTTTGAACGCGCCCAGGATTTAATCATGACGGAAAAAATTCCGGCCTTGGATATCATTACACATTCACTTGATATTGACAATCTTACTGATGCCTTTGGCATGATGACCAGTGGCGAATCGCTTAAAGTTTGCATCCACCCGAATGGAGTTATTTAATGGATAAATTAAACGCATCACTAATTATTAAAAACGAATTAATCACGACTGACAGGAGTATCGATGTTATCGGCCCTGCCACCGGAAAGCCCATTGGCACGATGTCCTGTGCAGATATTAATCATGTGAACAATGCGGTTGCCAGTGCAACACATGCATTTAATGAGTGGAAAGAATTGACCGCATATGAGCGCGAAAGCATCATCAAAAAAGCCACGTCCTATGCCCGCACAAAAGCAGATGGCATTGGTATGCTGATGGCGTTGGAACAGGGAAAACCCCTGAAACAATCCGTTGGCGAAGTCACCGGGGCCTGTGACATGATTGATTACTATGCTGCCGAAGGTGTGCGCATCGAGGGCACAATTAACCAAACAGAAAAAACACAATTTCGCAGCATGGTCATCCATCAGCCCGTTGGTGTGGTTGCGGCCATTACACCATGGAACTATCCTGTCGCCCTATTAAGCTGGAAACTTGGACCGGCACTGGCAGCAGGCTGTTCAGTCATTGTTAAACCAACACCCATTACCCCTTTGTCACCCTTCGCATTCTGTAAGGCACTCTGCGATGGCGGACTGCCCACTGCACTACTAAGTGTGATTTGCTCCGATCAAGTATCGGTTGCTGAGCATTTGGTCGCACATCCCGATGTAAAAAAAGTAGCCATGACCGGCGCAACACAAACAGGTAAAGCAATCAACACAGCAGTGGCTGATCAATTAAAATCTGTAACACTGGAACTGGGCGGGCATTGCCCAGCTATTGTTTGTGAAGATGCGGACATTGAAGTAAGCGCCAAGCTAATTGCCTATAAAGCCTTTCGTAATATGGGCCAGAGTTGTTCAACGATTAACCGTATCTACGTACATAGCAGTATACATGATGCACTCGTGGATGCATTAACCAAAGAAGCTGAAGCAACTACTATGGGCGACGGCATTGAGCCGGGAGATGTGGATCTTGGTCCCATGTGCACAGCGGAGGCACGAGAGAAAGTCGAAGCACATGTAAAGGATGCCATTGATAAAGGTGCAACACTCATCTACGGAGGGAGTCGTCCCGAAACACTTTCTGCTGATGGTTATTATTACCTGCCTACGATACTCACAAATGTTCCAGATGACGCAATCATGATGCACGACGAAACCTTTGGACCGGTTGCACCATTCCAAACTTATGATGACATTGATGATGCAATTGCCAGAGCTAATGACAGCAGATACGGATTATCCAGCTATCTATTCACCAAGGATATGGCGACCATGTATAAAGTAAGTGAAGCATTGGAAGCCGGAACTGTGGCGGTGAACAATGTCTCAGTGAATAGCGCCTATGCACCATACGAAGGATGGAAAGACAGTGGTCTTGGTTTTGATTTATCCCGTGATGCGATTCACGAATACTTAAAAATGAAACACATAAAAATTGCCTTATAAGGACGTTTTAGAAAATGTATCTTAGCCCAGAACAAAGCCGTCAATTACTTGAACAGGCTGCGCGCGAACACTTCGCAGTACTTGCGGTAAATGCGGACAGTCCGGCAGCAATCGTCGATTGCCTCGAAGCAGCCAAAGCAGTTGATGCACCCGTTATTATTGAATCCAGTTTATGGCAGCTCAGCAGTCACAGTTTTGGTAATGGTGATGCGCTACTTGGAATCGAACGCTTTGCTGCAATAGTTGAACTTTATGCCAATTCCGGTCCTTACATTGATGTTCCGGTTTTATATCATACGGATCATATTAAAGGCCCGCAAACCGTTGATATCTTGAGCAAAGGGATTTGTGCTGTGAATGCACAGGGCTTAACAGCAAGTACAATTTCCCTCGATAGTTCAGAGCTTAGTGCTGATGAAAATATTGCATTGATCAATGAGCTATGCAGCATTGCAAAAAACAACAATGCATCACTAACACTTGAAATGGAAGCAGGTGTTGATGATGGTTTGACCAGTCTTGATGAAGCCCGCTATTTACTGGAAGCAGTCGAAGAAAATAATCCGGGCTATCTGGCATTATGGGCACCTGGTGTTGGCACCCGTCATGGGTTCTCTGCAGAGGGTTTTCCGGAGTTCAGTACAGAGCATATTTCCCGGCAACAAGCACTCGCTGCTGAGATCACAGGTCGTGACATTGGTCTAGCCTTGCATGGGTCATCCGGCTTAAGTGATGAGCAATTGAGCGATGCCGTGGATGCCGGTGTAACAAAAGTAAACTGGAGCACTGACAGCTTGGCAGCCCGCAGTGCAGCAGCATTAAGCTACTACGACATGAATCGTGAAAAACTCCAACGCACTCATACGGATTTCAAAAATACAGCTATGGATAATGGCTTGCAAACCGCTGTCTCCGAGAGCTATATTGACCGTGTAAAAAATCGCATGCTCGTACTTAAGGGCAACGGAAAAGGACAAGCCTTTTGCAATACCCATGGAACCAATGCGGACTGCCTAAATTAATGTCATATAAAAATTTTAATCGAAAAACAGATTTTAAGTCATCCGCTTGTAGTAGCCGCATAATGCGGCGTTATGCATGCAACAAATTAGATGTGTAAATATGCATGAGAATAGATATATTAATTACAGTGAACTACACTAGAACGTAACGAAAGGCAAAATTAATGACAGCATATACAGGATTTCTTTACAGTCAGATTGGCTACAACCATGACCAACCAAAACGCCTCATAGTCCGTGGCCCTGTCAACACCCTCCCTGATCATGCAAACTTTACGATTTCACAAAATGGTGACGAACTCTACTCAGGACCAATAACGCACTGGGGTGAAACCTGGGGAAGTCACTGGTGGATTGGAGATTTCTCTGAACTCACCACTTGCGGAACATTTTCCGCCAGCATACATGACGGAGACTCTGTTCCCTTCACCTGTGATGATCTGCATATTGGCGACGATATTCTCTGGCAGGAAAGTTTTGACCTCGTTGCGCTGGATCAATTAGAACGTCGTAATGGATTTTCAATTAATGACAATGGGGTAAAGGAAGGCTGGCTCGATGCAGGTATGCCGTGGCAGGAAGCGAACAGTCATGCCGCAACCCTTCTGGGGCTATGCGATATCATCGACCATCAAGCCGATCGTTTATCGGAGAGTCAGCGCGAGCGTCTGGAGAAACAGATACGAACGGGTGCTGACTATCTGGTTCATTTACAGAATAAAGCGAGTAAACTGGGAAAAAAAGCTGGCGCCTGCGTGCATCAGAGTTTTGTTTTATACCAAGGTAAAGTGCCGCCTCTCAATGAACTCGTCTTGCCTGGCGATGTTTCAAAGCTCTCCGGTGCCCTGGCACGTGTTGCAAACGTCATAAATGATGAGAAAACTGAGCTCTACCGTGAGCGCGCTACACTGGCAATGGATTGGATATTAAACGATGCAGATTATACAGCTCTACCATTTTTACCAGGCCCTCATCGTTTACCGGATGATGTAAAAGCACCACAAGATATTCCAACATCCGACCTGGTCATGATTTTATTATGCGCTATTGAAAGCGGTGATGAACGGGCACCAGAGCTGGCAAAACAATGGTTGGCCCGTCAAATAAAAGCAGACAATGCCCAGGACGGGATCTATGGACATTTTTATCTTTGGGATGATGAGCGTGTCATCGAACGTAACTGGTGGCACGGTGTTGCGGGCGAAGGCATGGGCTATAATAATGGGCAAACCCTTGGTCATCATCTCATGGTTTTAATTCGTTTAATCAAGGCACTACCAGAACATCCGGACAATGCAGACTGGTGTGATGCATTAAAACATTATTGCTATGGCTATTTTATTCCGGCATGTCAATCAAACCCGTTTTACCTTATGCCAAATGTGCATTATGCCGATGAAGGTTTTTTAGGCTTTGCTGGGTTGTGGCATGGTATTAATGCAATTTATGGTAATGCCGCTGCGTTAGCAATGGCACTCTATGAGTTTTATCCGGAAGAGGAATTGATTCAAATTGCTACTGGCAATCTTCAATGGATCGCAGGTCTAAACAGCGGTGTGACTAAAGACAGCCTGGAAGCGTGTATGGTATACAGCATCGATATCGATGATGATATCGCATTGCCAGCATCACAAATTCATGGTATAGGTAATCGTAGTTGTGGTTGCTGGTTGAATCTCAAAGGTGCCATTACTAATGGCTTCTGCACCGGTCAACAATTTGCATGGGACGTTGAACAAACACGTGATAATGACGGACCATTTACACTGACCGATGAAGACTGGATCACCCACAGTGGTGGCTGGTTTTCAGGGTTAAGTTTTTATAGTTAAGACATTTAATGGAGTATAAAGGACATGACACAGTTAGGACATTTTATAGACGGCAGGATGGTGAGTGATGACGGCCGCAGCCAGGAAGTATTCAATCCGGCCACAGGTGACGTAAGCAAAACCGTTCCTCTGGCATCAAAGGAAACAGTCGAAACAGCAATCGCGGCAGCTCAGGCTGCTTATCCAGCATGGCGTGATACGCCTGTAGCCAAGCGCGCAAGAGTCATGTTTAATTTCAAACAACTACTTGAAGAAAACTCAGAGAAACTGGCAGCATTGATTGGTGAAGAGCATGGAAAGATATGTCATGATGCAGCTGGAGAAATTCAGCGGGGTATTGAGAATGTCGAATATGCCTGTGCTGCACCAGAATTACTAAAAGGTGAATTCAGTAAAAATTCCGGCCCAGGTATCGATACCTGGAGTGAATTTCAACCACTTGGTGTGGTTGCGGGTATTACGCCGTTTAATTTTCCAGTCATGGTTCCCTTATGGATGTTCCCCATGGCAATTGTTTGTGGAAATTGCTTTATCCTTAAACCATCCGAACGTGATCCTTCAGCACCCATGTTTTTAGCAGAACTGCTACATGAAGCAGGCTTACCTGAAGGGGTGTTTAATGTGGTCAATGGTGATAAAGAAGCCGTGGATACATTGATTAATGATAAACGTGTCGAAGCGATCAGCTTTGTGGGATCAACCGCAATTGCTGAACAGATTTATGCGTCTGCCAGTGCCAATGGCAAACGCTGCCAGGCCCTCGGTGGAGCTAAAAACCATGCGATTATTATGCCGGATGCCGACATGGACAATACAGTCAATCAATTACTTGGTGCAGCCTTTGGCTCATCCGGAGAACGCTGCATGGCACTGTCAGTTGCAGTTGCCGTGGGTGAAGATGCAGCTAATCGCTTCATGACTAAAATGGAAGCGGCAATGAAGGATCTGAAATTCGGTCCTTATACGGATAACTCAAATAATTTTGGTCCTTTAATCACTAAAGCACATTTGGAAAAAGTCACCGGCTATATCGACAGTGCCGAAAATGATGGTGCGACGATTGTTGTAGACGGACGTAATGTATCATTATCAGGCCATGAAAATGGGTACTTCTTTGGTGCCACACTTGTTGATCATGTGACAACAGAAATGCAAAGCTATAAAGAGGAAATCTTTGGTCCGGTACTGCAAGTCATGCGAGTGGATACAATGCAGGAAGCGATGGATATAATCGACGCCCATGAATACGGTAATGGCACGTGCATCTTTACCCGTGATGGCGAAGCCGCCCGTTACTTTACGGACAATATAAAAGTTGGTATGGTTGGTGTAAATGTGCCATTGCCAGTGCCGGTTTCCTATCACAGCTTTGGTGGCTGGAAGCGTTCGATATTTGGTGACCTGCACGCCTACGGTCCGGATGCGGTACGTTTTTATACAAAACGTAAAACAATCACGCAACGCTGGCCGTCTGCCGGTGTTCGTGAAGGTGCCGTTTTTTCAATGCCAAGTTAAAACTCGAATAAGACAAAAAAAGTCAAAATGCGTTCGTAGTTACAGTCTAAGTGATCAGCTAACTCGGGCGCTATGTCTTGATCCCGATCATTGGGGAGTCTGAGACTAAGCGTTATGCATCAAGCCGAGCGTTAGCGTCCTTGATTTATTAATCGAATAAGATCTCCTGATGTTATGATAATGGCAACTACAATCAGTATCACAATAAAGAAGCGGTTACTCATACGAGCAATTTTGTAAGCAAGCTCTCTTGATCCGAAAAATTCAAGTATGGCTGCAATGAGATGTTTAATCCTGGCTTTGTCTAAAGGTCTGTGCTTTAGTGAAATTTGTAAGCAATAGTAACAAGTGCTTCTGCCACTTGACCGAAAGGTCGATTTCCGACAGTGAGACTGAGTCCAACAGGTAAACGGCGACAGCTTGTATTCGCTGGAGCTGTTAACGTGAGAGCAATATTTTTTTGTTCACGTGGGCCTAGTTCAATAGTGACCGTTTCACTGGTCCATCCTGCAGGGGCTGTGATCGTGAGCTCTGCAGTCTGCACAGTTGGATATGGATTTAATACCCAGCCCCGGAATTTCATTGCTTGCGCTTTTGGGTAATGCGCATGATACGGTTGTAATTTGCCGCCTTGAGATTCGGCTCCAAAATGAACCGCATTGTCGCTCAGTGGCATGAGTGCCTGATGCACGTCGTCAAATGCATTGCCACCCTTTTCAAGAGCATCAAAAAAACCGTCAGTAACGGGATATGGATCTGTATGACCAGTGGCAACCCAAGTTGGCATAAACGCCTTTATATTTTCATAACTGTCCTTGTAAGATCCCATGTCCAAACCGTTTTTATACACATGATTTGTAAATTGTTGGTTGTCTGCTCCGTCAAAACCCATGCTGCTGCCACCCGAGAAAAATACCTGATCTCCAGTATGTATCAGACGCTCATTGTCAAACTCAATACAAAGAAGGGCGGCAAAGCGTGTGTGACCAGACATAGGAATGCAGGTGATTGTAAACTCTTCCCATTGAATCGTCTCGCCTGCGGGAATACTTCGGTCGACGTTAATTGGCTCTGGCCAAAGGCATGGACGATCATAGGCCATTGGGCATTGTAGAATATCAACGAAGTTTTCGCATGCCAGGACCTCTGTTCCAAACAAGCGCTGCAACATTGGAATTCCATTGACATGATCATCATGAAAATGGCTGATCAACACTGCATCAATAGTCTCTTTTCCAAATCGCTTCTTCAAGCCACTGATACCATGCAGAGCGGGACGGCGTGTCGCAAAATCATAGCTCCCTGCAAAGGCGATCAAGCGATAGCCATAATCTAAGGACATAACTTTTCCAGATGAGCTGATTAAAAAATTGGTCACACAATTGCTGTTCTTTGATTTATAGAGTCGGTTGGGGATGAACTCGATCAAATCGTCTTCGTCAAGGTCCGTAAACGTGCCTTTCATTGCCGGTTGAATGTCTGCCAGTCGTTTAAGGTTTTCTTGGAGCTGTGACAGTGCGGTTTGCGGCTCTGTCATTGCGTCACCCAAACTCGGCAGGAGAATGTCCGGCTTCTGTGCGGCCAGCTCCTGGCAGGAAACATACACGTTATAAGCGCCGGTGTAATCATTATAATTATACTGAAGCGGTGCCAGGCGTGCTATTTTTCCCGGTGAATGAATAAGTTCACCAACGAATGCAATACGCTGGCCGTCTATCGTTGTTAGATATGAACTGGCAGCCGTGCTCACGCCGGATGTCGGCTGTACATAGATATCTAATCCGGCAATTCGGTGACTGCCATAGTCCATCATCCATTCATCTATATCAAGAGCTTCAACAGGGCTGTAACGATCCCAACGGTTGTCATACGAATTCCAGATCTGACGCTCTCGAAAGTGCTGATCCGGATCTTGAAGATAATGCTGCTCCCAGTATGGCGCGTAAAGAGATGCACCGCTTTCCTTAAACTTAACTGCGGCCGATGTGTGATCGCGAAAGTAATGGGTCATCACAACATGCAATCGTGAACAGTCCCATCCCAGGCTATCAAGGTTTTCTAAAGCGGCTCCACTTCCGGCATTAAAAAGTATCACCCCGTCAGGAGCATTAACTGCATACACATTGCAGCTATCGTTGCTATATACACGTATTGAGTCGGAAATTGCAGTCCAGTTCATAATTATCCTCGTAGCTATCTCTTGTTACCATTAGGATGATTTTTGCTTTTGTATAGTGTGCTCTTAATAAAAATTTTAGATCCCCGTGCTACCCAAAAACTCATCTGAGCAATAAATCAGAATTTTTGAGACTGATAGCTTTAACTATCGAGCAGTTTTCAACGCGAAACTCATCCGGTTTATCAGTGATCTTTTAAAATAGTTTAAAATAAACCTTAAATTTCAGAATGTGAACACAGTTTACCCGTAGAAAAAATGAAAGCAGGGCAGGGGAGTTAGAGAGCCTATGCAGCTTCTCTATGATAGAAGTTCAATAAACCTCCGAGTCTGCTGGAAGTTTGGATTTCTGCATTTTTCTTAACCACAGGATTTATCTCAGAAAATAGAAGTTCATCTCCAATGTCATCACCCTGGTGATTGCGTTCATGATGATAGTGCTCGATATACTCCTTGATTATATGTCGCAAAAACTTTTCACCGATTGGAATAAACTTTGATAGGCACTCATCTTTGATGGATCTAACAAACCGTTCAGCGTATGCATTTAGATTTGGAGACCTTGGCGGTAACTTGATTGTTTCGATTCCTGCAGATTGCATGATCTGTGCAAAGTCCTTAGAGTATTTGCTATCACGGTCATGAATTAAATATTTTGCTTGGGATAAGTCGCCATCGAATCCTGTAAGGTTTCGTGCTTGCTGTTGCATCCATTCTGCATTTGGATATTCAGTCATCCCGCTGATTACGACACGCCGGGTCTCCAGGTGAATAAAGAAGAGCACATAAACTGTTTTCAGGCCAGTGAGTGTCAGGACTTCTGTTGTAAAGAAATCCGTAGCCCAGAGTACATCCTTGTGCCGGGCGATAAACTCTTTCCATGTTCCTTGCGACTCTCGATCTGGTTTTGGAAATATGCCATGCTTTCGAAGCAAGAGACGAATGGATTCTGTTGATACAGTAATATTAATATTTTTAAGTTGACCATGTATCCGTTCAGCGCCCCAGCTACGATTTTCTCTGGCCATTTTTAGAATGATTTTACAATGCTGCGGGGAATACCCGGACGCCCTGGTTTCCTCGGGACTTTTGATGAATCATATTTCCTGGCGATAAGCTTTCTATACCAGCGCGTACCACGGAATACCCAAAGTCCCGATTACGTTGGGGTACTCGATCTTGTTCGCTCGGGCAGCCTGAAACTCGACGATCTGGTTTCAGAGATATGTAATCCAGAAGACGCCCAGGATGTCTATGATCGCGTGCTTAGCGGCAATATCCCCGGCACCTGCGTATTTAAATGGTCTTAAAAGACACAATATGACAAGGACAATAAAGTGGGTAGAATCCAAAACCCCAGACGACCTCGCAATAAACAACACATAGATAATAAAAAGAAGCGTTAAACCACCTCAGCAACATACAGGGATAGTCTTACAAATATCCTAAAACTCGAACTGATCCAATCAGTTATTCCACTGCTATTTTCAATGATTACGTCACACCTTGCTGAGCCTGATGTCTTATTCTCATGTTTAAGTATGAATCATTCCATATGAAAACACTGCGCAGTGTGATGGCAGATTTATGTTTAAGTTATGAATGCAATTAAAAACTTTAAAAAATATAACCTCTTAGTTAATAGATGGTTATAATTTATCCAACGCCAGTCTGGGCTTGAAAGTGTTATAATTTCAGATTTCCCTCTTGCAAAGGCTTCTCCCTGTCATACTGTACTTATACTAACATGACAGATTGATGGCCATTGGCCTAGTATGAACGGTGTAATTAAGGAGTTATTAATGAAGAAGCTATTTGCAGGTATAATAAGTATGATGTGTCTGGCAGCCTGTGTTCATGCGGCTGTGAGTAATATTCAGGCCGTGGATCATAAAGGGAAGGTTTATGTGACCTTTACGGAAGAGAGTGGATCAGGGAAGACGTATAAGGTTTATCGGTCCACATCGAAAATTACCAATGTGGCGGGAATGACACCGATCGCAACGCTGAATGACAAGTCGAACAGGGATCCGTATCACGATTGGCAGCACATTATTGAAGATGGAGGGTCGTCCTTATCCGACAGTACAGGCTTGTTTGTATATACACCGAAATCAAATAAAAATGCGTATTATGCCGTAACAACAGTGACTAACGGAGTGGAGAATACCACGATTGTGCTGAGCCAGAATTCCATGAATACTGCGGTCGCCGAAAAATATCAGAAATGGCCTGCAGCAATTTATCGCGGGATCATGAATGCGAATGGTGTTGATGTTGAAGTTTATTATTACTGGATGGATTATGCCGATTGGAATCATGCGGCGGCTTATTACGGCAATTATTTTTCCGCTCGATACCCATCTTCTTTACAGGGTCAGCAGAATAACATTCTGGTTACCGATTTGCATAGCGCCGGCGGTGCCAGTGATCCCGGGAAAGTTGTGCTGCCGCCGAACGTTTCCGGAGCTGTGATTATTGGAACCTCGGATACCTATCGAAACAATTCAGCCTACGGGAAATTGGAATCCTCATGGAAAGGATACTCCAACCATTTCGGCGAACATGAACCACAAGCGGGCGATGTTGCTGTGATGTATACTGAAATGCGTGTGGCGCACTATACCCAGGCGGTCATCAATAATCCCCATTTCGGCATTGATCCTAATCGTGTGTATCTGCGTGGAAGCAGTATGGGCGGCGGAGGTACCGCGTACATTGGGCTGCATTTTTCAGATATCTGGGCTGCTTGTCGAGCAAATGGAGCCTCCTTCAATCAGGGGAGTTCTCAACCGCGCGATTGGAGCATGCTCGAGAAATCGCCTACTTTGGTGCCGGGGATAAGTTCTGGTACTTATAAATTCTGGGGGGACCGGGATCT
>JABSQK010000315.1 GCA_013215875.1 Lentisphaeria bacterium | reverse complement strand
TGAAAAGACTTGCCTACCGGCGGTTCTAAGGTGTGACACCCCGCCTGGATAATTCATAAAACCATCTACTGCAAGGGCGAATTGTTGCAGTATCAGTCACTTAGAACTGACGATGACTTTGACGTGCCCCGGCACGGCTACACCCATCTTACAGCCCCAAATAACTGCTACTTTTACACTTAGCCCTTTCGCTACGAGATTTATGAATTAACTAGGCTAGATATCTCAATTTATTTTTCAGATGCTGCGCATCTGCAAAATGTAAAGTAGCCGCGACACGCCGTGGTGCGGAATGAAAGATTTGTCGAGCCTGACGTTTAAACGAATCCCAACTAGGATGCGTAAGAATAGAAACTGTGGGTAAAATTGATTTGGAAGGGAAATTGGAGCGAGTGATCGGGATCGAACCGACGACAATTACCTTGGCAAGGTAATGCTCTACCGCTGAGCTACACTCGCTTAAAAAGCGTCCCTTAAATTACTTTTCTTTGAATAGCTGTCAAACCCCATTAGGCAAATTTGAGCATTTAGGAACCCTGCCCGAACCTGCCTGTTTTTTTACCAGTTAATAGGCGAAAGGGCTCAAGAAATAAAATTGGCCCGGTTTAATCATTTGCGGGCTAAATGGCAGGAGCTGTACAGTCACCTTTTTTTGTTCATGTTTGGCTCCTAATAACGCATCCATTAGCGTTAGCGGACGGACATATTCCACCATTGTGTAATCGCCGCCTTTACGGGCGTATTTTACTGCGTCTTCAAAATAGCCAAGTTCGTCAATAAGTTTTAATTGTTTGGCTTCTTTACCGGAAAGCACTCGGGCATCGCCAATAGGTGGAGCGGTGACTGTTGCCAATGGTAAATTGCGGCCCTTGGCGACGATACTGGCAAACTCAAGAAACATCTCGCTGACCATACGCTGGAGAACTTCTCTCTCCTTTTTCGAGAGTTCGCTTTTTGGATCACGCGCACCACTGCCTATATCTTTTAATTCACCACTCTTATACACATTTGTCTGAACACCAATTTTCTGCAGAAGACCATGGTAATTGTAGCCGGGCATCATGACCCCAATGCTGCCGGTCATCGTCATACGATTGGCAATGATATAATCAGAACCTGCCGCTAGGTAGTATCCGCCACTGGCTGCCACAGTACGCATACACGTAACAATTTTAATTTTTCCTTCTTTACGGATTTTCATCATCTCATGATAAATTTCATCCGTAGCGATTACTTCGCCGCCCGGGGTATTCATATCGAGCAGGATGATTTTCACTTTTTCATCTTTGGCAGCCATCTGCAATTGCTGAATGATGATCTCTGAGGCGACCACCTGATTGCCAAACATCGATTGATTACCTGACAAAATTATCCCGTGAATCGTTATCTTGACAATTTTATCTTCGCTTTTACCGGCATCGACTACCTGTTCCTGGAAATGGCTTACTGAGGAACCCTGAGTGGATCCTGAAGATCCTAAAGCACCACCTATACCAAAAATAAAAATAGCGACCGGTATGATGATGATACCGGCAAATATCAAAAGCATCACAAAACCGGAAAAAAGCGGATTTCTTTTAGGCGGTGGCGGTGGCGGGTTATATTGACCGGGCTGGGGCTTTGGAATATTAAAGCCCTTATACTCGTCCTTTTTATCGTCATTGTTAGAATCGTTATCTGACATAATTACTCCTGTTCAGTTACTCGTAAAATTAGCTTAATGATTACCGTCTCTTCCGGAATCGTAGCCCATGTGATTGGGTCTTTATATAGTCCACCTACAGCTCAATACAATAAGAGTATGGCTCAATAAATCAATGCTCAACTGAATGAAGAATAATTCTCTTCTGTTGTGGATTGATGACTAGAAAAGCATAGTGTTCAGAGCTCAATAAAAAGGGAAAAGCAGTGAAAAAAGATCAACGGCATATAAAAGACCAACGGCTAATAAATAATCAGGCACGCTCTTATGCGATTGCCACGCAGTCCGTGTTTAAAGATGTCATGGCAAGCGGCAAACCCGCAGACCGTGTTGTCTCTGCCTACTTTCGTAAAAATAAAAACATGGGCTCGAGCGACAGGCG
>JABSQK010000314.1 GCA_013215875.1 Lentisphaeria bacterium | reverse complement strand
TGGACAAACAGCATCGCCATCAACAATTGGTAAAGAGATTGCTGTTGTTGCAAATCGTCTCGAACGTCAGATGAAACAAATTGCCGCAGTTGAATTGCTCGGTAAGATGAATGGCGCAGTGGGAAATTTCAACGCACATATTTCTGCATATCCAGATGTGGACTGGGTGGAATTGAGTCGCGGGGTGATTGAAGATCGCCTTGGTTTAACTCAAAACTTATTTACCATTCAAATTGAACCACACGATTATATGGCAGAAGTATTCGATGCATTTGCACGATTCAATACGATTCTCATTGATCTGGACCGCGATTTGTGGACCTATATTTCCATGGGCTTTTTCGGCCAGAAGACGATTGCCGGTGAAGTCGGCTCATCAACAATGCCGCATAAAGTAAATCCGATCGACTTTGAAAATTCGGAAGGCAACCTTGGTTTGGCCAATGCAGTATTTAATCATTTTTCCGCGAAGTTACCCATCTCACGCATGCAGCGCGATCTGACAGATTCGACAGTGCTGCGAAATATGGGTGTAGCATTCGGCTATTCATTGATCGCCTATAAGTCGTCATTGAAAGGGTTTTCAAAACTACTTTTGCGCAAAGATATGCTGGCTGCAGACCTTGATAATGCCTGGGAAGTTTTGGCAGAGCCGATTCAAACAGTGATGCGTAAAGCGGGTATAGACGAACCCTATGAGAAGCTCAAAGCACTGACCCGTAAGGGCGAATCCATGTCGCAGGAACGCATGCAGGAATTTATCCAAACACTCGATTTGGATGAGAAAGATAAAGACTATCTGATGAATCTCAGCCCTGCTACCTATATCGGTATCGCCGAAAAAATCGTCGATATGCTGTAACAGATCATTTTTCTACTGGCCGAGCAGATTCGGCCGTGCTACACATGAAGTAAAACAGGCGCTATGAGCCTGTTAGAACGCAGCCTAAAGATGCTTACATGCTCGTTCACCTTCGGTTCACCAAGCACTTGGGGCTCATAGCGGCCGCGCTACGCATGAAAAAAACAGGCAATAATGCCTTAACTACATAGAAATTGCAACAAATGCGCGATGTAGTGACCCCAGTAACTATTCAAAAACATTACCCATGGATGTCGGTTTCACATTTTGGCCCCAGGGCATTGGGAACGTCGGTGCTTCAGCATGATGGTCGCCGCGTGGTGGTTTAGGGTCGGCACGGAACTCGGTGACCATTTCTGCCAATTGTTTCGCCGCTTCATTCGCTGCACGTTCGCCTTTTTCTTTTGTTGCAAGTGTCGCCTGACCAAGTACACCGGAGTCGCTATAGGACCCTGTATAAGAGACTGGACAACCGGGGCCGGCAGCAAATAAATCTACCCAATGGTATTTCGACTCTTTCTTGTTGAATTCGAGATCGCCATCAACAATTTTATCATGCCTTACATTGTCATTATCGAAGTGCATGTAGACAGATGTTTCCAGCTCGCCAGCATGGGCACAGCCGCCTGGGAATTTGCTTTCGCGCCAGGATGGCATGAAGTCCTTATCGACAGTAAGCAGGGTCCACCATGAACAAAAAATACATTCTGCATCTGTTTCGATATTTACTCTGCGTGCCGCCAGGTCGAGGTTTGGGGTATTTGAGCCGTGGCCATTAAGTAAGATGATTTTTTTAAATCCATGATAAGCAAGGCTCTTACCAATATCGGCAATCGTATTTATAAAATTTTCGTAATGAATATTTATCGTTCCAGGAAAATCCATTACATGTGCAGTATAGCCATGAGTAAATGTCGGCATGATAAGCACATCATCGGGAATCAGGCGGGCAGCAGTTTCTGCAACGCCTTGGGGACAGATAACATCCACATCCAGTGGCAAATGAGAGCCGTGCTGCTCCATAGAACCTACAGGAAGAATAACAACTTTTTTTGCGATGACCGCTTCATTAATATCGGGCCAGGTTAATTTTTCATAACGCCAGGATTCTGCTTTTGCCATTTTTATATGTCCTTTTAAATTGTTGAGGGAGTTAGCTTCATTCCGGTATATTTTTCGATACCATCGGGATTCCATTCAAAACCGAGCCCTGGTGCGTCAGGGATTGCCAGCATGCCATCGGCATCCATTTCTATGGGGGTTAATATTAGATCGTCGATATATGCTGCCGGGGTGATGTATTCGACCCAGCGTGCATTGCCAGCAGCGGCAATCAACTGCAGGTCTGCAGCGAGTCCGATTGCTGTATTCCAACCATGAGGAATCATAAGAATGGCATGATCATCGGCATATTGTCCGATGCGGTGTTGCTCTGAAATACCGCCGACCTTTGTTACATCAGGTTGTATATAATCCACCGCTCGTTTGTGTATCCATTCGACGAACGATTGGCGGCGAGTGAGTACCTCACAAGCTGAAATTGGTACGGATGAATTCTCTGTCAATTTTAT